>JAFZSM010000079.1 GCA_017619385.1 Bacillota bacterium | reverse complement strand
TACGTGATGCTGCCATTGGCCAGTTTGTAGCTCTTCTGCGCATCAAATGCATTATCTACATGGATCCTGATCTCTCCGGCTATCTGGATCGGCATACCAAAATTGGCCTGATCCTGATCCGCCGGTATCGTCTCTCCGAGTCCATCATAATTCTCAAACTCGACGCTTAGAATATTCACACTGTCCGCATTGTCTGTCGACTTGATCACTGATCCTTCGGTCAGACTCAGGCTTCCTGTCTTCGGCCATGTCTCTTCCGCTGCAAATACAGAGCTTACTATCGGACAAAAACTAATAATTAATATCAAGCAAAGGAGCAGCGAAGTAAGCTTTTTCAAATAATTCACTCTCATTAATTATCTCCTCGCTAATGCAATCCGCGACCGTAGCTGATCTGATGATCTACTACGTCGCTTTCTTCTGACAAAGCGTCCCATAATTGCTGCGAAATCGTCCGCTCATATACAACGCTCACAATATAACTTCTCGTTTTGCCGGATACGCTGACAGTATATACAACAGGTGACGATAGATTCACTACCTGACCCTGAGAAGGACTCACCGTTGCATTTTGTGTCAAGACAACTTCCGGTATAACGGCACGCACATCAGTGCCTTGCGGTAATGTTACGGTAATGATACCGGCATCATGATCGATAACTCCGTTTACTCCCAGCACTTTGAAGCTGAGGATCTTTACTTCATTATCGTCCTGATTTCCTGAACCACTTCCTGACCCATTGGTTGTAATGTACTTGCCTTCTTTATTCAATACGCTCACGGTATAGCTTCTGCTCGCAAGAGTGGAATCTCCACCGAGCGTATATGTGACTGCCGAAGCAAAATCTGTAGCAATTCCCGATGAAGGAACACATGTCAAACCTGTAAACACAATATCCGTCACAAGTACCGTAGATGTTAGATTACTATCATCTACATTTCTGACTATGATAGTGTTCTTAGTATTATCAATGATGCCCGCATAGCTAACTCCATTTGCGATAACACTGAATGAAGTGATCTCTGCCTGCTGTTTTGCTTCAACTTTTATCCTATATATATTTGTATTTGCCTCGTCTTCAGACTTCACTGTCACAGTGATCCAGTCTGAAAGATCGATAAGCGTATTGCCATCCAAAACAGGATTGCATTCCGCTGCGTAGGATACTTCGGCATACAAATACATCTTGCTTGTGTCCACCTGCGGCTTGACAGTAAGCAGCACTTCTGTGGCACCGTCTTCTGCTATCGTCACAGTCCTTGAGGCTGTTTCTTCGACGTGCCTGCTGTTAAACACCTTAAGGGTATCAAGATATAGCTCTGCTCCGGACGCAGCGCTGTTGTCATAAGTGATGGTCACATTGTAAATTTTGTATGTCTGACCATCCTCTGCACGGACAACGAAAGGCTGTGAAACACCTTCGACAAAAGTCACCGGCAGATTCGGGGACACAAGTTTGGCCCCTTCGGCAAATGTGATCTTCGGCGAAATATTAGAGATGGGAGTTCCTTTTGCAAGAGTTACCTCTATAGTATTGCTCTCACCTTCAGTTATAACGCCAAACCTTCCTTCGATCTCAAATTCCAGAATAGAAGCGTCTGTTGACAACGCTTTGCTGAAATCGAATCGGTCATAGTACAGGCTATACGGATGACCCTGCCCTCCACCTTCAAGAAAGTCTAGATACCACATCGCCGCATAGCAGCCTTCATAGGTAGCCATGTAGTTGTTGAGCAGCGAAGCAGAATGGTGGAAATATCCATCTTTAACATTAGCAAAGTTATCCATCCAGTGCTGGAGCATGCTGTGGCCCTGACCGTCTGAAAATCTTGGGTCGATATTGCAATCTATGCCCATGCTGCAAAGACCCATCATTATCCATCCCGCTGATTCGCTGTTTGTAGCACCCCATGCTCCGAATGAATAATCACTGTTCATTGAGTCTATAACTTCCTGCAGACAGTCTTGAAGCCTTGATTCAACTCTGCTTCCATATAGAGCATCGTCTATATATGGCGCTATTGAATACATGACCATGCCTACGCTGTCTATACCGAATTCGCTTGTGGTATTTCCAAGTATGGTGTTCAAAAGATTATCTCTTGTCCAAAGCGCATCGTCCGGAATGGTATAGTTGCCCATATCAAGCGCGAGCAGTGCAAATACCGGACCGTTGCTTGTATAAGTGCCTGAATAGTTGTAAAGAACACTTATAAGATCATCCACCGGATTGCCCTTGCTGTCTATGCAGGGTTCTCCGCCATTGTACTGCGCAAGATCAGTGCAATCGAAGCCTCTTGCTGTAAGCATCATGATAGTCCTTGCAAGAGTGGTCATTGCCACAGAGTTACTGGCATCGAGCTCTGATATCTCGTTTGCTACGTTGAAATCATGACCCTGTCCTGAGTTATAGTTCTCAGAGATCCCTTCGTAAAAGCCGAGATCCATCCACTCCCAATCATCAGAAGCCTGAGTCCTATATCTGCTGATTATCTTCTCAACGATCGACTCAAGATCTGTCTTGTATACATTCTCGGCAGCCTGGCCCTGGACCTCCACACGAACTGTGTAAGTCTTTGAAGAGCCGTTTTGGGCTGTGACTTTGTACTTTACAGGACTGCTGAAGTCCTGTACTACACCGGACTTTGGCTCCACAGTCGCATATTCCGATATCTCGATATCAGGAGCGAAAGTAGTAGAAATCCCTTGGGGCACGATCAATTCGATAGAAGCAGTTGTTTCATCTATAGCCGCAGTATATCCACCATACTTAAAGGATAATATCTTCTTCTCAGTCGAAACAGCAGCTCTTGAAATCGTAACTGTATATGATCTCTTGCTTCCGTCCTCAGCTGTGACCTCATACTCGTTTTCCCCAATAGTCAAAGTCTCCGGAGATTTGGTAATCTGAGCAAATTCCGAAATCTCTATTTCGACGTTTGCAGCCGTCAGATCTGTAGCATAAGGCACAGTGATAGATATCTCATCTTCGTTTATCTGACCGACCGCATCTCCTATTTTGTAAGAAATGATACTGTTTTCGGATGACTTATTCGCTGTGACCAAAAGGTCATATATTGTCTCTAAATCATATTCAGAATTATATACAACTAGCTCAGTATGTTTTGTAAGATCAATACCATCTGTATCGTCTATTCTCTGCCCATCAACGATGTAATAGTAGCCGTCTCCGGCAATATCTACCACAGGACTCAAAGCACTCAAATCTGTTTGATACGGAAGGTTTAGACTGATAGTTCCATGGCCATCTCCTTCAGGATCTGTGACTATTGCATACCGATCTTTTCCATCAGCCGTTGTAATACTAAAAGAGAACACTCTGTTATATGGCGTTCCTTCTTCTACAACCACGGTCCATGTACTGCTGAGATTGATCCCAAACCCGTATCCTGTAGTATCGTTTCCGTTGTAGAACGTCCCAGTAGCAAGATCTGCAGGTGTAAGCTGATATAAAGCCTCCCCGGATTCCAAACTACCGGCAAAAAATGAATAGACACCCTCTCCATCTAATTCCACCACAGGCTTCGGCAAACTGTTCCAGTCTGTATTTTCTGGCAGTCTTATCGTGACTTTCTTTGCGTCCGAATCAACTATCCCTCTTGAACCATTTACTGTATAGGACGCGATACCGATATCTTCAATCCTATGGTTCTCAATATAGTTGATCCAGTATGGCCCGACTATATCAAGCAGTCTATCGAGCTTGTTAAGCTCATTTTGAGACATGAGGTCATCAGACGTTATTACAGGTCTATTGGATCCATAATTAATATACTCCGTCCAGAACTTTATGATGTCATCTGCTGTAGCACTTTCCCATCCATAACCTTCTATCCAGTAGTCATGTGTATCAAAATAACCAATTGATACACCAAGTTCTCTTTGAATATTATTCGCCACTTTGCAGAGCAAATTGATATCATATGGATGATGCCCGCCGTATTTCACAGCGGATGCATTTTGTGAAGCTTCCAGTTCATCATATAGAGTATCAAACCTCTTCATCAAGCTGACGAATTTCTCTGCCCTCTCCGCATACGTTTCGAGCTTGTTTATATTTTTTTCATCATCAGCAGGGTCATCTACATACATCAGTACCGGAAAAACCACACTTCTGTCTGTATATGCATCATAAAAACGCCAATACTGCATAGATGTATAATCCACAGCACCTGACACAAGCGGTTCTATTCTGCATCTTTTTTGCAAATTGTCCTCTCCGAACTTAATTCCCGAGTCATAAAACACTCCATCTATATTTTGAACCCTCGTGAAATAAACAGGCTCAAGGTAATAATTCTCAAGAGCAGTTGGCAGAGCTATTTCAACACAATAGTATGTTGGTAAAGAAAACTGGTATCCTGTCTCAACTCCGTTGAAATGCACAAATCCATTATTTGCTATATACCCATCTCCAGTACTCGGTTCAGGCCATACAGCGTGATTCGACTCGAGAGCAGAAGCTGGTATACAGGAAAAAATCATGGTCAACACCAGCAATATGATTAAAATCTTATGCTTCTTTTTCATAAAAGTTTCCTCATAAAGCCTTATCCGGGGAGGGCAGATGCTAAATTCTGCCCTCCCTCAGATACAGGTCATAACCTACTCACCAGTTGAACCAGTTCATGAAGTCAACAGTGTAGAACCATACAATAACTGTTGAATTTGTGAATGTATAATCATTAGCTCCAACAGTTGCCATTGAAGAGTGATTACTGGTGCTCGTCCAATAATACCCGTTCGGATCATCGGCATACATATAACCTGCCATATATCCACAGTCAGATGCGTCAAGTCCATTGAGGCAGGAAAGATACGTACCTCCGCTTGTATTGGATGTTCCTGTGAAATAATAGGTGCCAGTAGCTGTATTTGTGGTAGTGGATGCCCATGTGATAAAAGCTTCCATAATATCCATTACACTTGAGCCGGAGTTAAAGGTATGCTCCTGGCTGATATAAGCAGTCCAGGCAGTTTCAATTGCATCGGCCTTTGCCTTTATTGTAGAATCCTGATAATAGCTAGAATTCTTGAGTTCAGTAAGGTTGATATCATAATTGCTCTTCTTAACAAGAACTGTTTGTCCTGTAACAGCGAGCTTAGGGGTATATACACGAGTATCAGATCCGTTTGTAAGAGTAACAGCGTTATTAGAGCTGAAATTCCAATTTGCTGTACCCGAGGTATACGATGTCTGTCCCGCTCCAGACAAACTTGCTCCTGACGGAAGAGTGAAGCTTCCAGAGACACTACTGAGAGAAGTGCCAGTGGGCAGTGTTGCAGAGAAGAAATAGCTGATGAACGTCCAACCGCTGGAATAATAAGGATTTCCCATATAAGGATTGTTCTGACAGCTACCATAGAAGTTGAGTGTTGTGCTTTCCATAGTCCCATTCAAAAGCAGAGGGTCTGAGCTACTGATACCAACCTGGCCATCTGCAAGTCCTGCAGCAAGAGTGTAGGAGTTTGAACTAACTGTAACAGTATACGCGTTATTAAAAAGGTCAACTCCGCTAAACGTATACTCATTTGTTCCTGTCAATGAACCGGTATAACCTGTTATTGACGGAACCGCACCTGTTGTAGTAATGACAACTGTTGCATGTCTGAGGTCATATTCCGTTTTGCTGGATGAAGGAAGCTCAGCTCTGATGTACTTCGTTCCCAGACCTGTATTGCTGTCTCTCCAATACGAAGCTGTGGTATCTTCAATAACCACGGATGAAATGCCTGTAAGACTCCCAAGAGGTGTTGTACTTGTCGGCTTTACTACGTCTGCAAATGCTACTGCAGACGAGAGACTGAGTGCCAGCACCAGGGCCAGCACGATTGATACGATTTTTTTCATCTTTCTTTTCTCCTTTCGATGAAATACTGGGTTTTCTTGTTTTAAGTTTTGGATATCCGCAACCCATACGGTGGATATTTGATTTTTTGTTTTCTCTATTTTTTACACCTCCTATTCTATTGATCCAATATTAAGTGATAAGTTCTTGTATAGGCATCGGACCCGGCGAACACGACCAACTTAGGGTCGTCCACGCTTAGATCCAAGACTAAACTGTTGTTTGCAATACTGACGATGCAATTGCTTTCATCAGAGATCTTCCACTCATCAGCGAGGGTTATCTTTATTTCTACGTTTTTCTTGTCAGAAACTTTCTCCTTTGGAATCAATATCTTGAAGACTGCTCCGGTCTCCTGTCCGCCGGGATTTTTATAGGCATCGAACTTGCAGTACGTGTCGCCTATCTTTGCCGATGTTATAACGTTAGATCCGGGACCGTAGTCCGTATCTTCTTTCTTGCCGTCCTTATCTTTGCCGCAGCAGCAGAGGGACAGAATCAGTATGGTTGCGAGCATCAATGCAATGATCTTTTTCGTTTTATTCATTATCTATTTCTCTTTCTTTAGTTCTATGCGAAAACCGTAGTTTCGTGTTTTTGTGCCATTTATAATGATCAGGTCTCTGTTTTCAAGAGTTAGATTCAGGACGGGGCGTCCGCCCAGATAGTCCACAAGGCAAGGGCTCTCAGAGGAGATCGCAGCGCCTTTTGCCAGTTCTATATTAGCTATACACTTCGTGAACTCATAATCGTCAGGGAGAGTGATAACTATCACATATTGCTTTTTCCATTTGACCCATTCGGTCTCTATATGTCCTGTGCTGTCTCCGATGGCAAAACTTTTGATAGCAACGGACCTATTACTGTTTCTTATGAGCGTAATGACCAGCCCTGCGAGCGCAATTACCAGCAGCACTGCCAGCACTATGCACAGCTTTTTCATGGTGCTTTGACTCATGCTATTCCGTCCTTATTGCTTCGTTGGGACTTATCCTCGTAGCCTTCCTTGCAGGTATCAAGGCAGCCAGTAGGGCTACAACTCCTGCAAAGAGTACTCCGCAAAGGGCCAGCCACCATGGGATAACGCAGCGAAGCTCCTGGGAAGCAAAGATAACGGGTATCAGGTACTTCATGATAAAGCTAAGGACAAGGCCTGCTATACCTCCTATGAATCCCACAAGAAGAGCTTCTGTAAGGAACATCTTAGCTATATCGCTCCTCGTAGTTCCGAGGACTTTAAGTATGCCTATTTCCCTTGTGCGTTCGGTGATGGACATCATCATGGTATTTGCAACGCAGATGGCTGATATGAGGACCGCAACAGCGCCCAAAGCTCCAAGCATGCCTTGTATCTGGCGCGACTGCACCCTGACTGTTTCCAGCATGTCGTTTAGGGAGTAGGTCGAAAGACCGGCATCCTGTATGGTCCTTGCTATGCGCTGAACGTCGTCTACATCCTTTACCTTTACCCATACGAGCTCGTACACAGGGTCTTGCTCCTTTATACCGAGCATACCTGTGAGTCTGTCATAGCTCATGAATGCAGCGGAAGTGAAGTTTCCGCTGACTGCAGGGCAGATGCCAGTGACTCTCAGGCTGAACTGACCGGTGGAGGCTATGGCCCTGCCGTCAGAATCTGCCTGCTGGCCGCCGCTGATGCCTGAATAGTCAAAGGTCATGCGAACAGGCTGGTTCATAAGATCAACAAGGGGGTTTCCGTCCTGATCGAGAGCTGCTTCCCAGTTTCTCGTCCTATCTGCAAAGCCGGATGCCGTATCGTCCGTAAACATGACCTCAGGCTGGGACATGGTGCCCTCTTCAGGGAATGCTCCTTCGGAAACGGAGGATATGAAATCTCCCAAAACATCCGTATCAAGACCGTAAAGGCGCACCATATTGACGTAGTTGCCGGATATGACGTATGCAGACTTTTGAAGTACAGGAGTCACTGCCTCGACGCCAGCTATGCCCTTGAAGGCTTCTACAGCCTTGCCGTTTAAAATAGCCTTCCTGCCGTAGTCGCTGGTATTTGCAGTTACGTCTATCTTAGTGAGGCTTCCCATGGACTCTATGCTTTCTTTGTAGGATCTCTCATATCCGAGTCCCACTGAAATGAGCACGACTATACACATGACGCCAACCGCCATGGAAAGACCTGTCAGTATGCTTCTGGTTTTTCGCCTGAGAAGATTTGTAAGCGCTAAGTGCAGCAGATCTTTCAGTTTCATTTCTTCTCCGTATAGTCAATGCTGCTGAAATCGAATTCGGAATCTTCCTCGTCGATCTCCTTGTCCAGTTTTTCGTTCTTTTTCTTTTTGGCAAGTGCAAGTATCAAAGCAGCGATGAGGCAGGCTAACAGCAATACAAGGATCGCCCAGAACCACCATTCACCCAAGATGCCGCTTTGCCAGCTCGATCCACCCTGTCCGCCGGGGGTGGTATTTCCTTTGTTATCATCGTCTTTTCCGGCTTCAGTGGTATTGAGCTGTACCTGAGCCGTCGTAGTATACAGGACGCCGTTGGCATCCTCATACTGGACGATGAGAGATCCCATGTAGGATCCGAGCTTTGTGAAGACAACTGCAATATCAGCTGTTGTAGAGCCTCCCGGAAGTATGTCTCCGACGAAGGTCGCTGCGGACTGTTCAAGGCCATCGGTAGCTATAACTCTGACGTTGAGGGCTTTGCCTCTTCCCATATTGGTCATAGGTAGGGAAATAGTTCCCTCCTTGCCCTTGATCTGTTTGCCGTATACTGCAGGCGTTCCAAGCTTAAGTTCCATCCTCTGAGAGATGGGTATCATTATGTTCTGGTTCGCCTTGCCGGTGACGTTGTCGTCGTTTTCATAGGTAAGTCCTATTCCCAGCATGGTATATCCAGCCTCTGCATCAGGTTTGGCCATGATCTTAAGGTAAGCCGTAGCTGTGCCGCCGGGCCAGATGCTGTCTATATATGCGCTATCGGTACTTCCGGGACTGAGCGTAAGTCCGGGGCTGTTGGTAAAGTTGAGGCTTACTACGACCTTGTTTGCTACTTCGTACCAGGAATTGTTCTTTACGGTCAGGACGAGATCTGCCTCTTCTCCTGCAAGAAGTCCTGAGGTCTCGATTCCCTTTACATACAATTTGTAACCAGTCACCATGACAGACATGGCGCTGGAATTCTTTTCGTATCCATCGACCACCGTTATCTGAGTAGAGAAGGTAGCCTCTGCAGGCGATCCGTTCTCAAAGTAGGTGCCTTTGAATCTGATGGCCTTGTTTCCCGTGGTGGCGTAGTCTGATACAGTGAAGGTGTATTCGATGTTCTTTATCTCGCCGCTGGCCCAGGTGGAATAGAACTTGCCAAGGTTTGTCGAAGTTACGACAAAGGGGAACTCGTCAAGGTTTGTGGATACGACAGGTGTGACCGTTACATTGGTCAGATCTCCGCCCACGTTGACTACAGGTATTTTAAGGGTGATCGTGTTGCCGGGAGCCGTGACGGGAACGGAGGAATATCCTACGAGGTTGGCTCCCGCCACCTGCAGGCAACCAAAAGATGTGGTGACTCCGGACATGCTGCCGTCGTCTACTACCGTCACCCATACGCCGAGCCTGAAGGTCACGTCTTCGGTTATGGTGGTGCCGTTCACGTCGTCATAGCGCCAGACCGTGGCATTGACTTTGAAGTTGACAGGATATACGCCCTTTGTCGCGAACTGGCTGATACGGAAATCAAAGTAGACCTCAGCCGTCGAATTGTAGGACATATCCTGAAGATGCCTTGCGCTGCTGGCGTCTATGATGTCAAAGGGCCAGTTGGATACGCTGGTGTCTGTAGGGATATCGGGTATGACATTGATGTTGCGGAGCATGTACCTTTCGCTTGGAAGGTATTCCTTGTTTACGGCCATGGGGAGCACGATGGTCACGATGTCACCAGGAACTCCTCTCGGAGATTGAGCGCCTGTATCCATAAGGATCAGAGCGTTGGCATCGCTGGGTATGACTACGATGTCGTTGTTCGGCGGCTCATCTATGACCGGCGGGGTCAAGGGGCTGTCTCCTTCGCCGCTGCCGGAACCTCCTTCGCCGCTTCCTGAGCCTCCTTCATTCCCGGAACCGGATTCACCGCGTCCCGAGCCTCCTTCGCCGGT
>JAFZSM010000078.1 GCA_017619385.1 Bacillota bacterium | reverse complement strand
GATTATGATCTCCTCGAAGACGGAGATACGAACAATCCTATCCTTGTATCTGCAGTATTCAGTTACGTGACTGCAACGCAGCTCATAGACATGCAGGGCACGTCCACCGTACTGAACGCAGTGGTCCGCAGCGGAGATAAGGATGAAGTAAAGACCGCTGTCATAAACGGTGAAGTCATAGAGAACATAGAGACTGCTGTTTTAGGCGGCAGGACGCTTGTTGCTTACACCACTTCAAAGACTGCATACTTCGACAGTGCCAGTGGAAAGACCGTAATGGCAGACGCTATTGACGCAAATACTGAAAGAGCTTTGATACGCTGTCTCTACATAAGGGAAGTAACAAAAGAAGGATTCGGGACTGCAAAATTGGTCCAGCAGGTAGTAGACTTCGAAAATTGCGGAGCCGATAACCTCGATTCTGCAAAGCTCAAAGACGGTGTATACGTGAACAATGCTTTGTACGGAGCCGGAGAAGCAGACCCCCATTATGCGAACCTCAAATTCCTTACAGCCTCTCTTGATCTTAAGGAAGATCCGGAAACTTTCATGCTCTTTGAGATGGGAGGCAACACATACATCTTGAGACAGAGCGGCATACTTTCACTGCTTAGCGGAAGCAATGCTCAGGTAAGTCTGACACCGGTATTCGCAAGTGCTCAGGGAACTGACGTGACCATAGGTTCAGACGGAAAGAAACTTGCAGTGGTATATACGGCCGCGATGCCCAATACCTTGAACAATGCGGTTTGGATCGCATGGTGGGATGCAGGAGAAGGCACCTGGGGAGCACCCAACGTGCTGGCTATGAGGCACCTTCAGATTTATGAGGACAGTATCACATATGAGATGAGTCCTGAAGAAACGGAACTGGCATACCTTGGAAAGATAAAGACTCCGGGTGAAAATGAAGGATCCATGTCAAGGTTTTATTTCTCAGACCTTCAGATGTCCACAAGAGAAGTCTACAAAGACGGAGAAACTTATCAGGAGCTCATGGTCCTAACAGAAGGCAGCATGATAGAACTTCAGGACTTCGAATACGAGAACATTAGCGGAGATAAGATCGAGACAGTGATCCCGAAGCGTGTCAAGTCCGAGGAGAATCAAGAAATGACCGTGGAGGTCCCGCCGAGCGTAGGCTTCTACGCCATAGCTTTCGGTGAAGGCACACAGGCTTTGGATGAGATCGTTCTTGGTTTTGCCAACTATGACTTCACATCAGGACACGATCTCGTAGGAGAAGTAAGCTTCAAGAATACGGGAACTGCAGCTATACGCGCAAGCAAGAGCAATCCCGTTACCGTTATACTGTCAGTAACGAGACCGAAGGAAGGGTCTCAGGAACTTGCCAAGTGGCTGCTCTCAGAGTCCATCCCGGCAGGCGGTAATGCGAGGCTGACATTCACTACTGATCCGCTTACACACGATCTTCCCACTGGATCCAAATTTTCACTTTATCTGACAGAGGATGCAAAGTATATCGAGGATGTCTATCACGGAGAAGCTTTCAGTACTACCATAGAGAATCTCTTTGAAGTTGAAGAGAAAGCAGAACTTGCCTTCGGTGATTTCGATGCGCAGCTCAGGACCATAGACGGCGAATATGCAGTTGTATACGTCGAAGGATCGGTACTCAATGTAGGCAACAAGGATGCTGAGAAAGTATTCATCCAGTTCACCTATGACAAGGGAAAAGAGGACGAAAAGGGCATAAGGTATGTACCTATAAACCTTCAGGGCAATACTCTGAAGACGGGAAAACCCGAACTTGCAACTAGAGGCAAGGTCACAGCTAATGATGAGATAGGCGTTTACATGCTTGAGGATGAAGACGGCGGCAAAGTGATCGCAAAAGGATACAAGAGGAACGTCTATGGAACGATAAGAGTCCCTGTATCAGCTTTTATTAAAGGAGAGGACCTGAGCGGGCTTCACTTAAGAGCTGAAATATTCTCATCTGATGATGAGCCTGATATGGCCAACAAAGTATATGCATCGCAGCATGCCGAATACAACCAGAACAACAACCTTGTAACAAAGACCGTGGGCAATTCGACGGTGTTCAGCGTACCGAGCCAGGTATCCCTGTCTCTTGGAAATACCTTAAGACTGCCTGTACCTTACAAGACGACGGCAAATGATGTCGACATCGTAGTGACTGAGATAGACAGCGGTGCAGAAGACTGGCAGTCACTTCTCGGTATACTGTACTATGACAGTGCGACCAACACTATAGTTGCAGCAGCCAATGAAACAGCTGAAGCTATGATAGAGGAAGGGCTCCTGCCCGCAGGTATCATCCAGATCAAGGATACGGCTACCAACTCCATAGCAGCCATAACATTCCGTATTACGGAGGCAGGTGACGGTGTCAACATATTCAAAGACGACAAGTCCTTCACCTTCTACAACAAGGACGGCAAAGAGACTGATACGGATGCAGCCGAGAATGCAAACAGCAGTGAGGGCTGGTACTTCGCGTATAACGTGCTGTCAGATGCATGGGCAGGAGGAGAAACAGAGGGCGAGATTCCCATGAACTCCGACCTTTCAAGAGCAACTCAGAACGGAGCGTATGTGAAGTTCCTCACCACTGCCGATACCATGAAGATATACTTCTCAGGTAAGATCAAAGTGGAGAGCAGCGCCTTCGGAACGGCTCAGGAGTTCACCGAATCCCCGGCTGAACTTGACTTTAACAACAAGAGCGGTCTTACCCATGAGATCACAATCACGGCGACCAAGAACTCTGAGCTCGACAGATACACGGCGGATTATGCAGTAAGCCCTGTAGTCCAAAGGGATGACGATGCTCCTCAAATCTTCTGGAGCAGGAGCTTCCCGGATACGGCATCCATGAAGCCGGGGACTGAGATGACCATCCGCTGCTACATTGTGGATAACGGAGGAGTAAACAAGGTCAGTGTCAATGGCAAAGAAGTCACAAACAAGACAGAGACCAGGCTCTGGAAGGTCTCAGACGGACTTTATTACTTCGACTATACATTCACAAAGAACGGAGATATGGAGGTAGTCGCCTGCGATACGGTGACCAACACCGTAAGGATGTCCTTCAAGGTAGACTGGTACAACGTCATAGTAAGTTCAAGCGCTGCATACGATGCTCCGGGTCTTGTACCGGGAATGGTATGCTTCGTCGATGACAATGGAGATCCAATGCCTGCAACAGGCCCGATCAACGAAGCTCCGTGGCTCTACAGCGAGTACAAACCAGGCGAAGACGAAGAGAGCACGGTCTACATGTATCTTGACGGAGACTTCCAGGAGGTCAAACTCGAAAAGGGCGAAGGCGCCGAGATGTGGAAGATAGTGTCCAACGGATACTACATGGTCAAGGTGGACAGAGAGGACGGTACCTGGGCGAGAGTCATCATCATGATGGACAGGCTCGATATCGATGAACCTCAAATTTCAATAGAAGTCGAAGGTACCGTGATCAACTTCACCGTATCCGATGACAAAGAGATAGCTACTGTCACTATCAACGGCATGCCTATCGAGATATCCGGCAACCCCTTCACAGCATCCTATGAACCATCCTTGGGCGGAAGCTACACCATAGAGGTTACAGACGATGCAGGTCATGTTACGACGAGAACAGTGGACATAGAAGTTGAGCTTGAAGCACCTGAAGATGCAGTTGATATGAGCATCACCTATGACGGTAAGCTCATAGGAACGGTAAAGGTGGATACAGACAAGCTCATAGGAGGACAGTACGACGAGACAGTCTCAGATCCTGCACAGGGAGATTACCAAGCTGTATACTATGCAGCAGTAGTACCCAAAGATACAGATCCGTCGGAGATCAAGGATGAAGACTTCAAAGCTGCAGAGGACGGCGTAATAACGATCACCGATATCTTTGACGGAGAATATGATATCTACATCAAAGACAGCAAAGGACATATCGTAAAGTACGATGAGAGCTTCCACGTATATCATCCTGACGATCAGTGGAAGGATCCTGTATATAGCTGGGCCTGGGACTACTCAAGCGTTACTGCAAGCAGGCAG
>JAFZSM010000077.1 GCA_017619385.1 Bacillota bacterium | reverse complement strand
GGGCAAGCTCTGCCTGTCTTTCTGCCTCTTCTCTTTGCTGTCTTTCGATCTCTGCCTGGCGGGCAAGCTCTGCTTGACGGGCTAGTTCTGCCTGGCGCTCGGCCTCTTCTCTTTGCTGTCTTTCGATCTCAGCCTGGCGGGCAAGCTCTGCCTGGCGAGCCAGTTCTGCCTGTCTTTCTGCCTCTTCTCTTTGCTGTCTTTCGATCTCAGCCTGGTGGGCAAGTTCTGCCTGGCGCTGTTCTTCGGCAACTCTTGCCGCTTCTTCGCGCTGGAGCCTTTCAAGTTCTGCCTGGCGGGCGAGCTCCGCCTGATGGATAAGCTCCGCCCGGCGCTGTTCTTCTGCCTGGCGCTGGGCTTCTTCTCTTTGCTGTCTTTCGATCTCAGCCTGGCGGGCCAGTTCTGCCTGGCGCTCAGCCTCTTCTCTTTGCTGCCTTTCTATTTCTGCCTGGCGGGCAAGCTCAGCCTGACGGGCCAGTTCTGCCTGACGCTGAAGTTCTGCTTTTCTTTCTGCCTCTGCTCTTCTTTCTTCTTCCTGCCTGCGCCAGATCTCTTCCTGTCTCTGGCGGGCAAGTTCCGCCTGGCGCTGGATCTCAGCCTGGCGGGCAAGTTCTGCCTGTCTTCTCTCTTCTTCAAGACGGGCTGCTTCAGCTCTTCTTGCAAGCTCTGCGCGAACTTCTGCTTCGTACTCGAGCTGCATTTGTCTTTCACGTTCACGTTCTGCTGCAAGGAATTCTTCCTTGTTGAACTTTGCCGTGTGTATTGGATTCTCGACAAGAGGACCTGTCAGATCCTCGAGCCTGAGAGATGAATCCGTCTCGTTAGATGCATTGGGAGCATATCCTATACCGGATGTGTTCCTGGATGTGCCTTGATTCTGTCCTCTTCTTCCCCAGAAGTTAAAGCCCCGTGGTTCCGGTTCTTCCTCTCCTTCGTCAAGGCTGCGGAAATATGCTTCTCTTGCAGCAGCCATGGCGTCAAGTTTCTTTCTCCTTGCCATGCTGTCCTGGAGAGCTTTGTTTTCCTCTTCCTGCATCTGTTTGATGGTCTGGTCCAGGTAATTGATATCGAACATATCACCGCCTTTGACCCCGGGGGCTACAGGCTCCTGATCCTTATATGACGGTAGAGGCGCCGGAAGATCGTCGGAATCTTTGGTCCCTGAAAGGATCATATTTCTCAGCGCACTGTCTGCGTCCTCTCTGTTTCTTCTGTAGGGCCCCGGAACGAAGGTCTCCTCGGTCCTGCCTGATCTTTGACCGGCAGCCGGAACGTCTCTTCCCGAGGACTCTCTTTGAACAGATCTCAGCCTCTCGTATTCTTTATCGAGTAGTTTCTGAAATTCTTCATTGGTCGCTCTGATGGTATAGAACTTTCTGTCTCCGTCACCTTCCTGCCTGGATGCTTCTTTTGTTCCAGGCATGGTAACGTAACCTTCGCTTGCGTCAGGATTGGTCCACTGCAGTGGAATATCACCGGACGGGGCTTTCGGTTTAGGAAAGTCCTTTGTGTTCCAGTTTATTTCGATATCGGAGTTTGATGTAGGTACGAACTCTGCCTTCGTCCCGCACATAGGACAGAAGATCTTCGAGTCGTCATATTCATATCCACATACTCTGCATTTCATCTAAATCTGCTCCTTAAACTAGTAGACAATAATTCATAGTATTATATTACATAAAGCCACAGTATTTCAACAATTTATTGAACTTCGGCATTTTACGCTTGACTAAGCAAAGGGAAGATGTTATCATCATTTTTGCATTTCGGTAAACGAAATCAGGTGCGTGGATCATTAGCTCAGTTGGTAGAGCACCTGACTCTTAATCAGGGTGCCCAGGGTTCGAGTCCCTGATGATCCACCAATAGCGAAAACCGTTGAGATTTCAACGGTTTTCGCATTTTTTATGCCCTCAAAAATCACCTGTTTTCTGGGCACCGTGATCAAATTTTCCTCTCCTCGTGCGATCTTTCGCAAACAAGCGTATCGCGTCCTGTAAGCATTGATATTTCAATGCATTCCGGCTTTTGGCCATCGAATGTGTTTTTCGCGTGTTTCGACGTACTTTTCCTATGCCTGATGCAAAAAGTGCCCAGGATCTCCGCCTATCCGGTCCAGGTGGGACCTGAAGTGCGTAGTGGCTACTATGCTCTGCGCTTCGTGCATATATCGCTGGGTGGTGGAAAGGTCCTCGTGACCCATTATAGCTGCCAGTTTTATATTATCCACGTACCCGTCTTTTTCATACCCTTCGATGCACCAGTTCGTCGCAAAGTTGTGCCTCAGCCTGTGCGAAGACAGGCCTTCAAGCTGTGTCCTGTTGCTCAGCCTGAAAATGAACTTTTTCACAGAATCGTTGGTTATCGGTTCTCCCCTGCGTCCTATCAAAAGAAACTCCTTATCGTATGGTCTTTTCTCAAGATAGTCCTTAAGCAGAGCAAGGGTTATTTCCCCGAAGGGTACATGGCGGTCTTTATTGCCTTTGCCGTGCACCAGCATTATGTTCCGCTCAAAGTCCAGGTCTTTCATCATTATCTTCGGCAGTTCCCCCTGCCTCAGACCGCTGTCATACATAAAGGCGAGCATGAGCTTATCCCTTGCCACCAGCCAATCTGATTCCTCCTTTACGGAAGCGAAGATGAGCTCGACCTCCTCCGGAGTGAACAGATTGATCTTGCGCTTGGGCTGTCTCGGCAGCCTTATACGCCTTGCCACGCTTCCTTCCGGAATGATCCCGTAATCTTCCATATAGTTGACGAAAGCCTTTATCTGCCTCAAATAACTGCCTACGGTGGCCTGTGAAAGCCTTCTGTCGACAAGCATCTCGTTATAGTCGTTTATATGCCGTATATTAAGGTCTTCAGCCTCTATATCGCCTACCGCCTTTATGAACAGCGACAGCGAATCCTGATAACCCTTTACAGTCTTTCCCGAACAGTACATCAGCTTTCGGGATCTTATGAATTTGTCCTTCGCTTCTGATAATTTCATTCTTTTCTCTTTCCCTTGTTTATACCCCATTATCCCGTCTGCCGGGATCTATGGCAAACGTGCGAGATCGCACATTTCTTTTCCCTCACTTAGATATTGGGAATCATTCTTCATTAAAACAAACCTCGTCATATGATCAGATCATCATTTTTTTCAGCTTTTCCAATATGCGGATCTTCATGTTGTGCACGGTCTGCTGCGACAGTCCGAGTTTTTCGCCGTATTCTTTTTCAGTGTCGGGATCATTGCTCAGATACAAAGCCCTTACGAGGCGCTGTTCATCTTTCGTAAGCCTGAGTACGCATTGTCGAAGCTGCCTGCACATTTGCCTGTCCACGACAAATGTTTCAACGTCGGCGTCCGGGTCTTCTATAACGTCTTCAAGACAGCCTCCCTTATTCACCGCTTCGAAAGAACATTGTTCATATCCGAAGCTCTCTTCCTGTTTTCTCAGATAATCGCTGTGATCGTTTTCCTTCCTGATCTCTCTGGCCTTTTCTTCTCCGCATTCGATCACGATCATGCAGTCGTTTTTTTCGCATGCCCTGAGCGTTGCGAAGTTCTTGCTTCGCCTTTTTCCCTCATTGCTCCTGATGAAGCTTAAAAACTGCTTCCCGTCCATGATGACCCAGTTATCCTGAGCGCATGGTTTGTTTTCATCCCTTTTTACTAGATAGATCTTTTTTCTCACTTTGAGTCCTTTCCGGGCAATAGATACAGAGTTTATATGTTTGGTTTTAGGCAGCTGCCGGGAACAAAAAAGGCCGCCGGCAGGCGAGACTGATAGGTAATCCTATAGTCTTACTCTGCCGGCGGCCTCTCACGTATGTCTGGTTAAACCAACCGGTTATGTTCGCGGTCTTACTTTTGTGCCGCGCGGTCAGGCGATCTGGAAAAGGACTTGCTTTGGACCTGTTTCATCCCGGCCTTCCCGTCTTTCTGCCGTTGATTAAGTTTTTCTCTGTCTAAGTGCTCCTCTCCCTAATTTCCCTTTTTTTATGATCAAAGTCTTCCTCCAAGCGGCATCCCTTTTCCCACCTGAAAGGTCAATTTACACAGGGACTATATCCCCCGCATATGACGGGCACCTGCGCTTCCAACCCCGATCACATCCCTATTATACACTTCGAACAAATGTTTGCAATACCCTAAAAAGAAAGGTGTCGCCCGTAAGCGACACGTTATTTTTTACCAGCAATAATCTGTCTCAAAGCCCCTTTTGCCTTTACCGCCCTGCTTCAAGCTTCGTATTCTTTCCGGAGACCCTTCCCCTTGATCTTCTGAAGCTCTCTTCGCCTATGATCTCAACGATCATGGGAAGAAGGCAGGAAAGCATGTATACAGCATAAAACACGTATGACATGAATGTCATGGGATTAAATATGATCCTGGGATTGTATAGTATGTTCGTCTGATCCAGAAGATGGGCTGCAAGGCATGATGAAATGGTGAAAAACATCACGAGAACGAAGCACCTGTCTCTATTATCGAAACGGTAGATCGAAAAAGCGGTCCTGCCCCTTAAGGTATATCCCCTTGACCTCATACTGTCCGATACTGTCACAAGGTCTTCGGTAAACCATGTAAGTACCATGGACGCCTCCCTGAACCAGTTGAATATCCTCCTTAGGAACTTCCCCTGCCTCATTCCCCTTCCGACACTACACTGAGCGTCGTCCACTTTCTTGTGCCTCGTCTTTATCCTCGGGATCATACGAAGAGCAATGGAAAGAAAAAGAGAGCATTTTGGGCTTATCCTTCCGAGAAGATATATCCATTTGTCCGCAGTCATTATGTCATGAACGCATTCCATCCACATAACGACGCTTATGATGATAAACCCCAGAACAAGTCCGTATACCGTAGATTCGAGAGTGATGCTGTTTCCTATGAAATTCTGCCTCAGTTCCGTTACGCCGAAATGATTGTAAAAGGCGTACCAGAGGGCATAGGGAACGGTCAGTATTGTAAGTATGATATTGAGTATCAGAGCTTTCTTCCCTTTGAGCTTTACTGAGTAAACGAAGGAAGAAAGAAAGGAACACAGCACGAAAAATGGATGCCTGAACAGCACCGTGCAGACTATGACGTAAACGAAATATATGAGGTTGATGACCGGATGATAAGATTCAAACTTCATCTTCAAACATCCCGTATTTATTCTTCATTCGCTCAAGCCTGTCAAGAATAGGATCCGCAAGGAAAAAACTTGCAATAAAGCATGCTGCAGCCATGGTCAGGTTGACAGGAATGCCCGCCTTGTACACGGGCCATATCTTCGACGCGTCTATCATGTTGGGCATAGTGAATACGGCGCAGGTATCAAGTATGAATCCGACCACGGCAAATACTACGATGGCAATGGCAACTGAAAGCATAAGCTTTCCCGGCCTTTTCTTTCTGAATATGAGACCGATCAGGTATCCGCCCACCCCGTATGCAAAGATCTGCCATGGTGTCCAGGGTCCGTTGCCGAATATGAGATTGCTTGCTATTACGCTTATGCCTCCGCAAAGGAAGCCCGCTTCAGGTCCGAAGGATACGGCAGTGATCATGATGATCGCACCCATAGGCTTGAACTGGTCTACCATGATAAAAGCGGCCCTTGCGGCTACTGCTATGGCGCTCATGACAAGAAGAGCTATGAATTCCTTCGCCTGAGGCCTGCGCTTCTTAAATATCATCATGAAAGGAATAAGGGAAAGCAGAAGTATCCCTATGCTAAAGGGAAGGTAATGCCTGTTTCCCTGCATCTTGAATACGTACAAAATGACAGGATCTATGAGCAGCATAAGGATCAGGGACGCTATAGTCCTTCCATCTATCTTTTTTTTATCTTCCATCTGCATCCCCTTTTCCTTCTTTGTTCTTCATATACAGCTCTATGACGTCTTCGTTCGTCACCGCGTTTGCAAAGACGTGTCTGCTCATCCTGTTGGCTGCAGTGGTATAGAAACTGTTCTTTGTAAAGAATCTGTTAGGCGTATTGGTGGTAACTATAGCTCCGTCAAAGAACATAGATACGCTGTCCGAGTACCTTGCACAGAACTCGACGTCGTGGGATACCATGACTATGCTCACGCCTCTTTCTTTGAGTTTCTTAAGAACCGAAGCAAACTTAAGCTTAAAGAAGGCATCCATGCCCTTGGTCGGCTCATCAAGAAGCAATATTTCGGGGTCTGTAAGGAGTATCTTTGCAAGAGCGGCCCTTTGCTGTTCTCCTCCCGAAAGATCGTAGGGATGAGACGAAAGGAGATCTTCTATCTCGCAAACCTTACTTACCTCCCTTATCCTGTCTTCCTTGTCCTGAGCCTTCCTTGGCAGCATCTCAAGAAGATCGTCTCTTACAGTCTTCTTTACGAAGAGACACTGGGGATCCTGAGGCAGCATGGCAAGAATTCCGGAGAAAAGCTCTTCCGATGTATACTTCCTGATATCCTTTCCCTTGATAAATATCTTGCCCCTGTAAGGAGCAAGGGCTGTGGATATGCATTTTAAACTGGTGGACTTGCCCGTTCCGTTGCCGCCCACTATGGAGAATATCTCTCCTTTTCTTAACTTGAAGCTGAGGCCTTTAAGAACGTCGGGAAGGTCCTTTTCGTATCTGAACCAGATCTCCTTAACTTCAAGCACGGGATCCTTTACGTCAGGATCGTACTCTTCTCCGCTGTCTACGGAGCTGACTTTGGGCTCCTCATCTTTGAACTCTTCCGAAAGAAAATTTCTTCCTTCCCTTACGGTAAGAGGACAATCCCCCTTTCCTCCGGCTGCATAGAATACCTGTACGGGCGAAGGCATGGCGCAGAACATATCGCTGTCCTTTTCTTTAAGCTCCATACCAATGCTCTTGGGGCTTCCCGCTGCAAGGATGCTTCCATTTTCCATTACGACGACTCTGTCCGATGCATGAAGTATGTCTTCCAGTCTGTGCTCCGTTATGATTACCGTTGTGCCCAGTTCAAGGTTTATCTTTCTTACTGTATTTAGAAAGTCGCTTGCCGCTATGGGATCGAGCTGAGATGCAGGCTCGTCAAGGATCAGCACCTCCGGCTGCATGGCCATGATGGACGCAAGATTGAGAAGCTGCTTCTGGCCGCCCGAAAGCTCTGTGACGCTCTTTGAAAACCAGCTCTGTATACCGAAATAGCTGGCCATTTCGGCTACCCGAAGCCTCATGGTCCTTTGGTCAAGGCCCAAAGACTCGAGACCGAAGGCAAGCTCATGCCATACCTTGTCTGTCACTATCTGGCTGTCGGGATTTTGCTGAACGAAGCCTATCTTTGAACTCTGGTCGTAAAGAGACACCTTGGATATATCGACGCCGTTAAAAAGTATATCTCCCGTCCTCTTTCCGTGGGGAGTAAGGACGCTTTTAAGGTGCCGAAGAAGCGTCGTCTTGCCGCAGCCGCTCCTTCCGCATACAGTGATATATTCGCCTTTCTCAATGGAAAGATCGATATGCGAAAGCGCATACCGTTCTTCCGAGGATGGATATTTAAAACTTAAGTCTTTTATTTCAAATATTGCCATATCAAAACACGCTGCCGCCCACATCGGCTCCGAGGCCGTTGCAGGTGTAGCACCATACTATGGTATCCCCGTCATGGAGAGTATAGCTTGAGCATCCGTAGTTGGGGAACCAGCCGTTGACCTTGTACATCCAGCCGCTTTCAGGACCGCAGTCGAACTCATACAGGTGGTTTATACCTTCTATATAGTAAGAATTATACATGGGAGTCCAGGAGTATTCTATCTGTATCCCCGCATAATTGCACACTCTGTTTAAAACATCGAAGACTGTCTCTCCGTCTGTAAACTCTACTCTTGAGGTCGCAAGTATGACCCCGCTCGAAGGAACGAATACGTCCTTGCCGGCAGTGAGATTTCCCATATTGTCGAGTATGGTATAGCACACTATCTGTATGGTGCAGTAAAGAGAAGGAGCGCTACTCTGAGACTGCCCCGAAGGCCTGATCACCGAGATGGTGGTCTTCTCAGTTCCTCCCTGGGCCAGTATCTCTGCCTCGTGCTTTGCAAGCTCCTCAAGAGCTATCCTCTTTTCTTTCTCCCTGTCCTCTACGACCTTATCGAGCTCAGCCGTGCTGAAGCATATACCCTCTGCCTTCTTTGCATTTTCTATGGTGAACTCATTGAGGGACGTTATCTGAAGGCTCACGACCTCAACTTCTCCGCTGAGTATGGAAAGGACCTCTCCGGCCTTTGCCCTGTAAGCACTCCCTGAAGCTCCTCCCTGAGCGCTTCCAAGGGACGCCGTCCTCATATCTGCTGCGGAGGACTTTGCCGTATATACGGCTTCTCCGCTGAATACGCTTACTGTCAGGGCTCCCGTCTGAGCCGAGATGTGATAGACCCCCTTTGAAAGCTCAACCTTCTCGCCGGCTATTGAAAAATCAAAAGCCCCTTCTTCTCCTATTTCAATGAAAGCCTCTCCCGTGGTAACGTCGGCTGCAAAGGCATCGCAGGAGGCGCTTTTTATCTCCATCCCGCTCTCGGCTCCCAGCACTATGCTCACCCTCGCGGCGTCAACGCTTAAGGAAGACATGCCAGAGGTCCTGAGACTGTCGCCGTCTCTTAGGACCGTCTCCTCACTCAAAGAGAAGCCTACTCCGTTCCTTACCACGCTGGCAATGCCTACGCTCCTGTTTGCTTTGGCGAAGCTTTCGCTGCTGCCTTTGTCGAACCAGCCCTTAAGGCTCCCGGCGTACATGACGGCTCCGCCTATCATAACGAATATGAGGAGGACCATCACTGCATTGAGTATCCTTCTTTTCTTCATGGCACAATTTCCTTCCTGCTTATTCTTAAATTACTTTTTTCTTTCTACTCTTATTATACTCGCGGCGCGTTCCTAAAAAGTGCCGTTTGGGCCCTTTTCGGGCCCCTGTCTGAAAAAAATCAAAAATATTTTTCCTTCTTTTCCGCACAGGAAAAGAAGGCTGACACTGCTTC
>JAFZSM010000076.1 GCA_017619385.1 Bacillota bacterium | reverse complement strand
TCCGGGCGAAGATCCAGAACCTACAGACGATCCTGAAGGACATCTTACAATAGAAAAGATCACTACAAGTGAGTCTGAAGATCCTGATGGCTACACCCTCGGGGAAACCATCACATACAAGATCACAGTGACCAACGACGGTAACCTGACCATCACCGACATAACAGTCGAAGATGAACTCACAGGAGACAGCTGGACGATCGACAGCCTGGCACCGGGCGAGAGCGAAGAGTTCACGGCAGAATATGTCGTAACAGAGGAAGACATCCTTGCAGGAGAAGTAGTCAACGTTGCAACAGGTAAGGGAACAAGCCCCGATCCTGATGAACCGGACGTACCTGTAACACCCGGTCCCGATCCAGAACCTACCACACCGGTAAGCGACGAGATCATAGTAACGATCAGAGAACACAGCGGAGACTACGTATATGACGGTACATGGAAGACCGTAACAGGCTACGACGTTGTAAGCATCACAATGGACGGCGAAGCCTTCAGCGGATACACAGAAGCTGACTTCGCATTCAACGGTAATGCATCTATCAGCGGACTTGAGATCGGAACCTACGACATGAACATCGCAGCGGATGACTTCGAGAACCTGAGCAAGATCTACTCCAACGTACGCTTCGTGATACTTGACGGAGTACTGAACATCACTGCTCCATACGTACCGCCGGTAC
This sequence comes from Bacillota bacterium, assembly GCA_017619385.1. Taxonomy (GTDB): domain Bacteria; phylum Bacillota; class Clostridia; order Peptostreptococcales; family Anaerovoracaceae; genus RUG13409. The sequence continues at coordinate 20,934 of JAFZSM010000076.1, read as the reverse complement.
CGCCGAGAACACAGGAACCGCACATCACGGTAACAAAGACCATACTCAGCACACCTGAGAATGAAGAAGGTTATCAGCCCGGCGAAGTGATCACCTACCTCATCACCGTAACCAACGACGGTACGGCAGATGCAGACAACGTGACTATCACAGACGAACTGACAGGAGACACCTGGACAGCGACCCTGATTCAGGCAGGCCGCAACAGAATGTACATCGCAAGATATACAGTAACTGAAGAGGACGCTGAGAACGGCTCCGTAACCAACGTGGCTGTAGCAAAGAACGAGAACGAAGATCCGAACAACCCGAACGACCCGGGCGAAGTAACAACTGACACCATCGAGAAGATCGACGATGACAATCCGCCTCTCGGACCGGGATCTGCATGGGCTCTTGTGAACCTCATCGCAGCGATCGGAACGGCACTCACATCCATCATCCTTGTTATAAAGGCTCTTGGAAAGGGCAAAGAAGAAAAGGATGACGAGGAAGAAGTCGATGAAGACGGCAAGCCTGTAACAAGGGCAAAGGACGAAGATGAAGACGAAGAAGAGGATGAGACGAAGATCAAGCGTAACAGACTCCTCAAGATCCTCTCCATAGTCCCGGCTCTGGCAGCCATCATAACCTTCATCCTCACAGAGGATATGACGCAGCCCATGGTACTCGTTGACAAGTGGACGATCCTCATGGTCATCTACCTCGTTGTAGATCTCATCCTCGGATTCTTATCCAAGAAGAAGAAGGAAGAGCCCGAAGACGACGATGACGACGAAGAAGGCGCAAAGGCAGCAGCCTAAACAAAAAAAGTAATGCACTGATGCAATTACTATAGCGAAAGGACCCCAGAAGCTTTGGGGTCCTTTTCGTTAGCTGAAGTTTCTTTATATGGGACATTCATATATGATATAATTAAACCGAATAAGTGGGTGCAGATTGTATATCCCCATCGGTTTTTGATATAATCGGAAAGGAATTCTTACAGGGAGAAATAGTATATGGAAATACTGCTGTATGCGGAAATATATTTCATATGTATGACCATTATGGCACTGGTCCTTTACTGGACCGGAAGGAATGAGGATTCGTCTCTCACAGGGATATGGTTTAAGGCCGTCCTCATCTTTTTCCTTGCCAATTTCGTCTCCAATTTCCTCTTCACCCTGTGCAGGCCCCAGATTGCAGAAAGCACGGCAGTAAAGAACCTGGCCTTCATTCTCAAGACCATATATCACGTCTCCCTCATAGGAGGCGTATACACCTGGTGCAACTATACGGCGGCAGAGCTAGGATCTTCCAGGCTGTCTTCCAAAAAGGCAAGGACGGCTCTTGGATGCATACTCCTTCTTCCCATACTGTCTGCGCTTCTCAATATACGTTTCAGACATCTCTTTGACATATCTAAGCAGGGGACATACCTCAGGGGTCCCGGTTTCCATTTCCAGATGCTCATACTCATAGGCGTCACGTTCATTTACAGCATCTTCGTGCTGAAAGGACTCAGAAACGAATCAGATCCCCTGAAGGCATCCCACCACAGGCTTTTAGCGTCATTCCCCCTATGCCTTTTGGCTGCGTGGGTCCTTAGCTTCATAGGGGAGTCGGTCCCCGTCATATGCGTGAGCATATCCATTGAGATACTTTGCGTTTATATAGGCTTTTTCACTCAGCGCATCTCCACGGATAAGCTTACTCAGGTGAACAACAGACAAAACCTCATTTCATATATAGATTACAAGATAGCTCATCACGACGACCCCGTATACCTCATGCTCATAGACCTTGACTACCTCAAGATCATCAACGACACCTACGGGCACCTGGAAGGTGATAAGGCCCTGACCAGGGTTGCAACAGCTCTTAAGATGTGCTGCGGCCCTGTGGAAAAAAGACCATATATCGCCCGCTACGGCGGAGACGAGTTCATAGTGGTTGTGGAGACAACAGACGGGCTTCTTGTGGACAAGCTTTGCAATGACATAAGGAACACGCTGGACGACCTTAATACAAAGTCTGGTTCCGGGTACAGGGCAAGCCTTTCCATAGGCATAGCAAGGCTTGAAGAGGGAATGGATCACAACGACCTCATCGCAAAGGCCGATGAGGAGCTTTACAAGATAAAGAAAGGAAGATAAGACTACGGACAAACAGCTTGAAAAAAATACTTCCGGAAGCTGTGCAGAGCAAAGGATGTCACTGAGGTGCCTGTATATAGTCATGGCGGTTCTCGGGGCGCTGATCCTTGCGGCTCTTGTTTTGAACACGGTCAGGATCTTCGGGAGTTACAAGAGTTTAGACGAAGCTCTGGCCGAATACGCTTCAGCTCAGAGCATTGATAGAGGAGATCTATTCGAATTCAGGCCGCAGCATAGAGCACTTCCTCGAATGCGGAGACGACGATTTCTCCTTTGCCGTGGGAGGCCTTGCCAGGTTCAGAGTAAACACCTACAGGCAGCGCGGTTCCATGGCCAGCGTCATAAGGATAGTCCATTTCGATATCCCGGACTGGCAGGCCATGGGCATACCCAAAGCAGTCATGGACCTTGCAGACCTTAAGAACGGCATGGTCCTTGTGACAGGTACGGCAGGAAGCGGAAAATCGACGACCCTCGCCTGCATAATAGAGCGCATAAACAGCACTAGGGACTGCCACATAATAACGCTGGAAGACCCCATAGAATACCTTCACAGAAACAAGAAGAGCATAGTTTCCCAAAGGGAGATAGCAATAGACACAAGCGACGCTCTCTCGGGATTAAGGGCATGCCTCAGGCAGGCGCCAGACGTCATACAGCTTGGCGAGATGAGAGACAAAGAGACCATAAGCACGGCCATGACAGCAGCGGAAACAGGACATTTGCTCCTTGCCACCCTTCACACAAAAGATGCGGTCAACACAGTGGACAGGATAATAGACACCTTCCCTCCTGAGCAGCAGAACCAGATAAGGATACAGCTCGGCGGAGTGCTCCAGACCGTAGTGTGCCAGCAGCTCCTGCCCGCAGCAGACGGAGGCAGGGTACCGGCCTTTGAGATCATGCACATGACCAACGCGGTAAAAAGCCTCATAAGGGACGGAAAGACCCATCAGATAGACAACGTCATAGCCTCAGGTGCAGCCGAAGGCATGCTGAGCATGGACCAGTCCATATACGAACTTTGGAAAAACGGCAGGATAACGGCGGAGACGGCTCTGACCTACGCAAACAACGAAGAGCAGATGAGACGCCGTATAAACAGGTAAGCAATCATCGAAAGGACAATGATATGAAACACCTTACTATTCTTCATAACAACGATATGCACGGCGATTTTCTGCCGGAAGAAAAAGACGGAAAAATGGTGGGAGGACTTCCCCTTCTTTCCGGATACCTGACAAAGGCAAGGGCTGAGAAGGAAAACCTCGTTTACGCCATAGCGGGGGATATGTTCAGAGGCTCTATCATAGATTCGGAGTACATGGGACTTTCCACCATATCTCTTGTGAACCTCTTAAATCCCGACGTGGCTACCATAGGAAACCACGAGGTGGACTACGGCCTTGCACACCTTCTCTTCCTCGACAAGTGCGCCACCTTCCCCCTGATCTGCGCCAACCTCTTCGTGACTCTTAATAACCAGAGGCTCTTCGACCCCTACCTCAACGTTGAGGTGGGCGGCATGAAGATACTCTTCATAGGCATACTCACGGACGAGGTCATAGCAAGCACCAAACAGGAGAAGGTCATAGGCTCCTTCGTCGACGTGGAGCAGGCAGCAAAGGAGATAGGCATCATCTGCGACAACTACCGCACCACCAGCACGGATATGACCATAGTTCTTTCCCATATAGGTTTGGAACTGGACAGAAAGCTGGCAGAGCTTTTGGATCCGGGCTTTGGAGTTGACTTCATCATAGGCGGCCACTCCCATACCTTCATGGAGGAAGCGGAAGTGGTCAATGGCATACCCATCGTCCAGGCAGGCACGGGCACCGACATCATGGGACGCCTCGAGATAGACTATGACGAAAATGAGAAAAAGATAGCAAACTGGAACTGGCAGTGCGACGAAATAAACGACCAGGTCGCAGAGCCCGATCCTGTCATGAGCGATATGCTCTACAGATACAAAGACCAGACTGACGCCAAGTACAAAAGGGTCGTCACCCGCTGGGCGAGAAAGCTTACCCACCCGAGCCGCGAGCAGGAGACCGAGATGGGCAACCTCTACGCCGATCTCATGCAGGATGAGTCGAGCTTTGACATCATGCTCTTTGGGTCCGGCAGCATCAGAAAGAAAGAGCTTGGCCCCATCATCGAATACCAGGATATGCTGGAGAACACGCCCTTTGACGACGTGTGCTGGATGCTGGAAGTCACCGGCGAGCAGTGGAGGCGCATCATAAAGCACCTCATGAGAGACGAGGCCTGGGTAGGGGAGACGGAGTTCTATCAGTTCTCAAAAGGAGTCCGCATCAAATACAACAAGACCACCAGAGAACTACTGGAACTGAAGTTCAACGGAGAGGACGTGACCGACGATATGAGGCTCAAAATCTGCGTTCAGAACTATCATTACAAGAACTTCGATGAATTCTTCGGCGTGCCCTTAAAAGAGGTCGAAATCAACCGAAAACCCCGTGTAGTGGCCGTCTCGGTCAACAACATAGTGGAAGAGTACTTCTCCACCCACCAGGGACTTGACGCCCACGTGGAAGGAAGGATCGAACTGGTCGAATAGGAAATATCGTCAATCGGCGATGGACATAAAAATGCCGCCCGGACGGGCGGCATTTTGCGTAGCTTGTGTCTTTACTATTTCTTAGGGAAGTTCAGGTTTTCGCCGTACTTTGTCATGAATTCGGGCATGGATGCAAGCTCGAGGAACTCAACTCCCTCATGGAGCCTTCCGGCGTATTCGAATTCCTCTTCGTTTACGGCTGCGAGCTTTGAACCTTCGCCTGCAGCATTTCCTATGCTCTTGATCTTTGGCAGAAGAGCAGGAGGTATCATGCCTATCCTGCAGGCGGATGCAGGACTCATGTAGTTTCCGAAGGCTCCCGCAAGGAGTACTTCTTTAACGTCGTCAGTCTTTTTCTTGAGGGCCTTAATGAGCAGGTCTATACCTGAGCGTATGGCTGACTTTGCCAGCTGTATCTCTCTTACGTCCTGCTGGGTGATCCTGACGCTTGTGCCCGGGATCTGATAGTAATTCATACGCCTTTCGACGCCTGATTCATCTGTATATGGGTAGCTGGTCTCTGTCTCGAGTCTCCCTCTCCAGTTGATTATCCCTGCTTTGAGTAGGGCTGCGATGACGTCCAGGACTCCCGAGCCGCAGATGCCTATGGCTTCGCCTCCGCCGATGACGTGGTACTCAAGATGATCTTTTTCCCATGTGGCGTGGTCTATGGCGCCGGTTGCGCCTCTCATGCCCTGGGATATCTTTGCGCCTTCAAAGGCAGGGCCTGCGGCGGTGGAGCAGCATATGCGTCTGTCCTTGTTTCCTATGACCATTTCTCCGTTGGTCCCTATATCTATCATGAGGGTGACGTCTTCCTTTGTGTCAAACCTTGTGGAGAGCATGCAGCCTACGGTGTCGGCTCCTACGAAACCCGCCACGTTGGGAAGAGCTCTGAATTCTCCCTTGGGGAATATGGGCAGCACGTCGTGAAGAGGCAGGGACATCTTTTCGTAAACCTGGGGCATGTAGGGAGGAGTAGTAAGGCTCGTGGGGTCTATACCCATCATCAGGTGGTGCATAGCCGTATTTCCTACCATGGTCACCAGAGTGATATCCTCTACCTTGATGCCGGCCTTTGATGCCGCTTCCTTTGCGAGGGCCTGCATGGCCGTTCTGATGCAGTCGCGAAGCTCAGTGGAATCGGGGTGATTCATCTGATACTGGACTCTTGCGATGACGTCTCCGCCGTAAGTGGTCTGGGGGTTGAGAAGAGATGCGTTGGTGATCTGTTCTCCCGTTACTCCGTCCATGAGATAGGCGACCACCGTGGTGGTTCCTATGTCGAAGGCGAGAGCGTATTTGTTCTTTCCGTCTGCTTGTGTGGTGGCCACCAGTCCTTCCGTGAGTATGGTGTTCTCAGCTTTTTCAGGGAGCTTTACAAGTATGTCTCCCTTTACTTCTGTCTGGCATGCAAGAACTTCTTCGCCGTTTACGAGGACCTTGCATTTGCCGCACTTGCCCTGGCCTCCGCAGGGGGCGTCCAGCTCAAGTTTTGCTTCCTGGATGGCGGCGAGAAGGTTCTTTCCTTCTTCGACTTCCAGCTTTATATCGTCGTTTAAAATCGTTACCAAGTGTTTGCCCATTGTCGTCTCCTTTTCTCTTAAATGTGATATTATTAGTATATCACATTTAAGAGAAAATACATAGAAAGCGAATGTTCTATTTGGAAAACTATGGTACATAAAGTACAAGTGTAAATGATGACAGTCAAAGCCTACGCAAAACTGAATCTCATATTGAACGTAAAGGGAAAAGGCCCGACGGCTATCACGAGATAGAGACCGTTTTCCAGGCCATCAACCTTTGCGATCTCGTGACCGTGGAAAGGGCAAAAGAGCCTGAAGATCACGTCGTTTTCCTTCCTACCGGCAGATACTGCCCGGACATTAAGGAAAAGAGCAATCTGGCCTGCAAAGCTCTTAAGAAGGCCAAGGAAGTCTTCGGAAGAGAGGATGAACATTTCCTCGTATCCATCGAAAAGAACATACCTCTTGCAGGGGGCCTTGCGGGCGGTTCCGCAGACGCCGCTGCGGTGCTCACGGCCCTTGCAAAGATCTGGGATCTTCCGGAAGAAGCCATGGACAAAATGTACGAAGCCGCAGGGACTTTGGGTTCCGACGTTCCCTTCTGCCTGGCATCTCAAAACGGTCACCCCTGCGCCATAGGCCGGGGAAGAGGCGAGAAGATGGAATTCATAGAGGCAGTGAAGGGCAGAGTGGATCTTTTTATCAGTGAAGAATATATAAAGGATAAGACGGCGGCTGTATACAACGCTTTAATTTCCGATGATTATTTGATACAATACGATATCGACGCTTTCAAAAAAGCGAAGACTTTGGAAAAAAAGATAAAATACATGGGCAACCATCTTAAGCCGGCATACGAGAGACTGTCCGGCAAAGAAAGGGACATGATGCTCTGCGGAGCAGGGCCCACATATTTCAGATTTGATAAAGCAGGAGAATACGAGACAATAACATGAAAAAGAGAATAGGAGTTTTCTTCGGAGGAAAGTCCGGAGAGCATGAAGTATCAAGAGTATCTGCAACGACGGTCATAAACAGCCTGGACAGAGAAAAATACGACGTGGTGACCATAGGTATCACCAAACAAGGAGAGTGGCTGCTATACGAGGGTCCCATAGAACTGATAGCCCCGGGAGACTGGGAGCAAAAGGCAAGGGAAGACCTTGCAAGAGATCCGGAGCATTTCGCATTCTCGGTCCTTGGGAGCGCCGGCCATAAGCTGACTGACATTATAGATTTTGCCCTACCCATCATGCATGGGCCCAACGGTGAAGACGGCACCATACAGGGAGTATTCGAACTGCTTAATATACCCTACGGCGGCACGGGAGTGGCAGGCTGCGCAGTGACCATGGACAAGATCATCGCAAAGGAAGTCTTTGCCGATGCAGGCCTTAAGCAAAGCCCCTTTACTGCGTTCACGGCCGATGCCATAGACTGCGGCATAGAAGAAAAGATCAACGAGGAACTTGAATATCCTCTGTTCATAAAACCGGCAAACATGGGATCGTCCGTCGGCATCACCAAGGTCACAAGAGAAGAAGACCTGCTTCCGGCTCTAAAGCTTGCCGCAAGGTATGACTCCAGGATAGTTGCTGAGCACGGCATAGACGCAAGAGAGATAGAAATAGCCGTCATGGGCAACGAAGAGCTGACTTTCGGAGCCATAGGCGAGATCGTACCGGGAGCCGAGTTCTACGACTACGACGCCAAGTACAACAATGACGATTCAAAGCTGCTGATCCCGGCGCCTCTTACGGAGGAGCAGGAAAAGACCATAAAGGAGATGGCGGGAAGAGCCTACAAGGCTGCAGCCTGCTGCGGATTCTCAAGAGTGGATTTTCTTATGGACAAAGCGACGTCTGAGATATATATTAATGAAATAAACGCAATACCGGGATTCACAAATATTTCCATGTTCCCCATGCTGATGATGGAGACAGGGCTCACGCTCCCGGAGATCACGGATAAGATAATAGAATTGGGATATGAAAGATATAGTCTTAAAAATAACAGGTAAGACCATAAGCACTCTTCCGAAACCTCCCGAAGGCACGGTGCTTGACGACGAGCCCGTGGAATTCATCACGGAGGGCAAACTCCACACAAGAGGCAGCACCACCTTCATAAGCTATGAAGAGTCGCCTCTTTCGGGGATGACCGGATGCAAGACTTCCCTTACCATAACGCCCAAGAGGGTCAAGATGGTGAGAAAAGGTGAGAACATCGACAACGAGACGGTCATGGAGTTCGAAAAAGGCAAGAGGCACGAAGGAGTCTACGAAACGCCCTACGGCCCCATAAACATGGAGGTCCTGGCGGACAGGATATCTCCCTTTGAGCCGGTAGGTGACAACAAGAACCGCATGCAGGTGGAATATGCGGTGAGTCTTCGCGGCCTGATGGAAGCGAGAAAGATCCTGGACATAGAAGTAACGGATAAGAACTGAAGAGATGAGTAAGAAAGAAAACAAAAGAGGACTGGCAGCAAGAATACTGGCGATCATACTGGCTGTACTGATGGTCGGCGGTTCTTGCTTTTACCTGATACTACTGATATTTGGAGGAAACAGATAAAATGGTAGATTGCGATCACGATTGCAAAAGCTGCGGCGTTGAAGGCTGCGAAGAAGATGAAGCAAAAAACTTCAATATATTCCGCGCTTATCTTAACAAGGAATCAAGCGTAAAGAAAGTCATAGGCGTTGTGTCCGGAAAGGGCGGCGTAGGAAAGAGCCTGGTCACATCCCTTCTTGCCGTAGAGGCATCGAAGAGAGGAAAGAAGACGGCCATACTGGACGCCGATATTACGGGACCGTCGATACCTAAGGCCTTCGGAGTCACGGGAAGAGTCGTTTCCCAGGGGGATTATCTGATGCCCTGCAAGTCTGAAGGCGGCATAGACATCATGTCCCTTAACCTGGCCCTTGACAACGAGTCCGATCCCGTCATCTGGAGAGGCCCCATGATCGCCAGCGTCGTAAAGCAGTTCTGGACGGATACCATCTGGGACAAAGAAGACGTTATGTTCGTGGATATGCCTCCGGGGACCGGTGACGTCACACTCACGGTGTTCCAAAGCCTGCCCCTTGCAGGCCTCGTGGTGGTCACATCCCCTCAGGACCTGGTGGGCATGATTGTGGAAAAGGCCATGAAGATGGCCAGCATGATGGATATACCGGTGCTTGGGATAGTGGAGAACATGAGCTATATCAAATGCCCCACCTGCGGCGAGATACTAAGACCTTTCGGCGAGAGCAAGGTCGAAGGACTGGCAAGAAAGTACAACATAAAGTGCACAGCCCAGATGCCCATAGATCAAAAACTGGCTGAGACCGTGGACAAGGGCGGCATCGAAGGAATAGCCGAGAACCCCCTTGCGGACTTTGCCGCAAATCTGCTGTAGGTATATATTCTCCTGATCAGCTCAGGCTCTTCAGGAGATTTTTCTATCTTCCAAAAGAAAGGAGGAGCAATGAAAGACGAACAGTTCGAACGCTTCGATATGAAGAAGCCTCCCAGGAAATGCAACCCGCTTCTTAAAGCCGTGGTCTGGGCTGCCTGCAAAGCAGGAACAGTATCCCACAAGGCCAAGATCACAAAGACCGGCATGGAAGGCATAGAGCCTCCCTACATACTTCTGGGGAACCATAACGCGTTCTATGACATGAAGGTATCCGCCATGGCTACCTTTCCTCACTTTGCCCATTACATCGTTGCCATAGACGGTTTCATAGGAAGAGAATGGCTCCTCCGGGACATAGGCTGCATCTGCAAGAGAAAATTCACCACAGACCTGGGCCTTATGAAGAGGCTCAAAAACGTGGTGGATATGAAGGGCATCATAGGGCTTTACCCCGAAGCCCGCTATTCCCTTTGTGGCACTACGGCAGTTCTTCCGGAGTCTTTAGGGAAACTTTGCAAGCTCTTGAACGTGCCCGTCGTCATGCTCCTTTGCCATGGACATCATATAAACCACCCCTTCTGGAACACAAGGAAAGAAAGGGGCGTAAAACCAACGGAAGCCGAGATGTATGTGCTCTTCACGCCGGAGGACTACAAAAAGTATTCTTCCGAAGAGCTGAACGAGCGCCTGGTGGAGGCCTTCCAATACGATGATTTCCGTTGGCAGCTGGAAAACAAGATAGTGGTGGACGACCCGGAAAGGGCTGTAGGTCTTGAAAAGATACTCTACCAATGCCCGAGCTGCGGTACCGAATTCCAGATGGAAAGCAGCGGCACCCATCTTAGTTGCAGGGCCTGCAAAAAGGTCTGGGAGATGAATGAATACGGACAGCTCCATGCCCTTGAAGGGGAAACGGAGTTTACGCATATACCTGACTGGTACGAGTGGGAAAGGGCAAACGTCACAAAGGAAGTGGCCGCCGGGACTTATTCTTCGGGAGAGCTTCCCGTCAGCGTGGAGAGCCTCCCCAACGCCAAAAAGTTCATCCCTCTTGGGAAAGGGACCATGATCCACGATATGGACGGCTTTAAGGTGAGGGTCACCGACGAAGACGGAGACGTCCATGAGATGATAAAAGACGTTCCTTCCATGTACTCCTGTCACATAGAATACGAATATCTCTTCAAGCACGGAGACTGCGTGGACTTAAACACTCTTCAGGACACCTGGTACGTCTACCCGGAAGGGGTACCCTTCTCGGTGACTAAGATGGCCCTCGCCACGGAAGAGCTCTTCTTCGATCACCTGAAGAAGATAGGAAAAAAGAGAAAGCCGGGCCTTGCATAAGAAAAAAAGGACCCTGCGGAAAACTCCGCAGGGTTTTAGATTGCCTTGGATCAATAGTTGAACAGATCTGTTTCCATGACGTCGGGTATGCCTTCGCGTCCGGAACGCATGAAGGTCTCAAGATAGCTGCACTTTTCATTGGGCCCTCCGAGGCCGAACTCGGTCTGGATATCTGTGAGCATGGACATGTTCATCATCATGACCAGCTGTACTCCCGTCTGCCTTGCTTCTATGACAGCGCAGATATACAGGTCATCTCTGAACTTGATGTAGTCTGCCGGGTTCGTCGCCATCCAGCAAAGACCTGCGTCCTTGTACTTCATGGCGTAGGTATAGTAGTTGCAGGAGGAGAAGATGTACTTGATGCCCTCACTGTTTGTACCCGGGTGTCTCCATCTGATCGCTTTGCCCGTGAGGTCGTTGGTGAAGCAGGGCTTTTCTCCCTTTTGCTCCATACCGTCTATTTTGCCGAACCTAAGCTCTCTTATGACTTCTCTTGGGTTTTCAGGGTGGCCCAGGCTTGCGTCTATGAGGAAGGCATAGCCTCTTTCAAGATCTATGACAAGGTCAACGCAGCCCGGAACTTCCAGTGAGCAGTAGTGGTGTACGAAGATGATGTTATCGTATCCGGGAGCCGGGGAAGAGTTGTAGATCTCTTCTCCCTTTCTTCCGTCACTTGCTTCCCATGCAAGGTGCCTTTCGTCTTTGAAGTCGTAGCAGAATACGGTGCCGTCTTCGAAATCGAATTTCATCTTTGTTCCTGAGAGCCTCGTATCGGTGACCATCATGGGGTTTTTCAGCTCTTCGTGCCATACGGACTCGGTGTTCATCTGAGCTCCTATGGCCTTTACTTCGTCAAGTGTAAGATAGAGCCATCTTCTTTCTTTTCTTTGCAGCATAACTTGCCTCCTTAATATGTGTAAAAGCTATGTATCATCTGCTTAAAGCATACTATAGCTCGGCTCTTCATTCAATACAAAATAGCAAAAATCATATATGAGATATAACAAAAAGCATGCGATGGATGCTGAGCTTTTTTTGATATTAAACCAGCGGTTCAATGACATATATCCTTTTCCCCGCTAAAATAGCTCCCGTAAGCAAGAGAAAGAAAAGAGGTCTCCGGGGAAGGATCCGGAGAGAAAGGATAAAAGATATGAATCTAAAAGAAGCATTCAGATTTCAAAACAAAATACAGAGCTTCATGGACGAAGTCCTAAGAGTGCTCGACCGTGACGTTAACATCACGAGCACCGAGAACGTCTACCTCCGCCACAAGGTGATGCCCGAGGCTGAGGACGAGACGGTGGCCGTGCTCCCCGACACCGAATACTCCGAACACATAACGGAGCTGGTCGGATATCTCATCTATCTGCAGGATGAGAAAGAAAAACTGTATATGGCTATAAGGGAAGCGAAAAATGCCTTGGATATAGACATGGACAGCGAGGTCTCTCTCAACGCATCAAGGCAGCGTATAGCCCAGACCTTAAAGCATATGAACAATCTCCGTTCCCAAGAGGTAATCATCACCGGAGGCGGAATGGGATACAGGTTCAATGCCGACGGCAACCAGGTCCAGTACCGCTGCGACGTAAGGAGAGTCTCCACCATCAACTACGACAGGAACGTCATTAAAAAAGAGCTTGCAAGGCTCAATCAGAAAGCAGATGAGACCTCTGCAAGGCTTGACCTTTGCACGGTGACCTCAGAAGTCAGCTACGAAGCACCCTTCGATGTCAATGCGAGCTTCGCAGACGCCTTCGAGAGCTTCGCAGGACTCGAGAGAGTCTAAAAACTGAATAGCGGGCCCTGGGACCAAAGCCAAAAAGTCCCGGGCCGCATAAAAAGCTGTTTTGATCGCGGCGAGGACCGGGAGAGTACGGATACCGGTTCAGGTGCAGATGAACTATGAGGCTGCGCAAAAAAAGGAATTCCGGATCAGAAGGACAAAGTAGTATATAAAGTGTAAAGTCCTATGCGCACATCGCAGTGCATACATCCATAGATCCACCTTTTGCTAACATCGATAAAACCGTCAAATTCCCTTAACACCATCTTTCAAATTTACGTCTCGATCAGGTAATGGTGAAGATTAACGCAAGATATGCGTTTCAAATGATGTATAGATTTTGATGAAGCGGGGATCTGAGCGGACGTTCCGAAGAGGTCCATGGGCAGCGGAGGAAAGAAAGCAAAGAAAAACTGCGAAAATGGTTGAAGTCTTTTTTCGGTCTCTTGCCGCAGTCAAAGCAGCTTAAAAAAACAGAGCAGCAGGTCTTATCCTGCTGCTCATTTATATTCTTGAGTGATAACGTTACGGGGACCAGTATCTCCTCCATGGGGACGTCCAGAAGACTCCCGAGAGCATAGAGGTTGTCTACTGAGGGGAGGCTTTCGCCTCTTTGCCATTTGTAGATGGCCTGGGGCTCATCAAAGCCGAAATAGCTTTGGAGCTGGCGGACGCTCAGGCCTTTTTCAAGGCGCAGGCGCTTGATGTTTCTGCCTGTCGCAGACATGTCTATGACAGGGAAGTTTTTGTAAGTCATGTCAGATACCTCCTTCACCAAAAACCAAAAAGAAGAAAATTTTCTGCCTCTTCACAGCAGAAAAATCGTACATGCAGTAGTAGAGGATAGCAGAAAAGAATGGCATATGCAAGTAAAATCTGAAAAAAAGCGGAGCAGCATTTTTGCTGCTCCGCACAGGATGCTTAGATTTTTAGCCCCAGAGATCTTCGGGATATACTCCTTCTTTGATCTTTTCATTTATGGCCTTTACGAAGGCTTCCTTGTCTTCGTGGTAGGTCACTCCGAACCACTTGTCTTCGGAAGGAAGTATCCTTACAGTGGCCTTTCCTTCGCTTACCAGATCTCCCACCACTCTCGGGATAAGATATTCTCCCTTAAGGGGATTCTCTTTGAGTGCCTGATCAAGGAATGCGGGGAATCTTTCGTCCAGCTCTTTCATGATGGCCGGTGTGAATCCGAAGAAGTTCATGGATACGGTGGTTCCCATGGGAACTTCGGTCCAGCTCTCTCCGTCGTCTTCCGTATATGCTATCTTTCCGTCCTTCCAGCCGATCTTAAGCCTTTCCTCGATATCGGCAAGATATCCGTCCTTGTCGACGCATACGCCTCTTGCCACGGTGCCGGCTTCTGTGAGTGTGTTTTCGAGCTTGTATCCCATCATGGAGAAGTCATAAACTCCGTCCTTGTCCTCTGCCTTTGAGAGGTAGTCATACATGGTCTTGTAAACTTCGGTCCCGTAGTAATCGTCTGCGTTGATCACTGCGAAGGGCCCGTCCACCAGATTTCTTGCCGCTCTGATAGCGTGGGAGGTACCCCAGGGTTTTTCTCTTCCTTCGGGAACTTGGTATCCTTCGGGCAGGTCGTCAAGGCTTTGGAATGCGTATTCTATGTCGAGCTTCTTTGCAGCCCCTCTGTTCATGATGGCTTTGAAATCCTCTTCGATCTCGTGCTTTATGATGCATACGACCTTTTCAAAGCCTGCTCTTTTTGCATCGTACAGTGAGTAGTCGATGATGATCTCACCGTTGGGTCCCATACCGTCGATCTGCTTCAGTCCGCCGTAACGGCTGCCCATGCCGGCTGCCATTATTACCAGAACAGGTTTTTTATCCATATCTATATCTCCTTTGAATATGTGCTGTTTTAACGCATCTATTATGATATACTAATGACGATTTATTTACAAGAGAGGTTAAACTTTTGACGAAATTACCTAATACAAAAGGAGCGATATTAATAGTATTCTCATTCCTTTTCTTCGGCGCTTGGACAGCCATTATCTTTAATGGAGATCTTGTAGCTTTCGATACCGTTGTCCAGGAGTTCTTTTTCTCTTTGAGAAATCCGGTCCTGAACAAGATAGGGTTCTGGCTCGAATATATAGGCCACTGGCCTCTGCCCGCCGCGGTGAGCGTGCTGCTCATCGCGGGGAAGAAAACGAGGTTTTCTTACGGGCTGCCTCTTGCCGGCTGCGTTCTGACAAGTGTAGGCGTGTATGAATTATTTAAGCACTTATTCAAAAGGCCCAGACCGGACGCATCCCTTTGGCTTTGCCCCGAACACGGCTATTCGTTTCCTTCCGGACACACCTTAAACAACACCGTTTTCTGGGTGGTTCTTGCGAGCCTCATAGGCTATTACTTTCTGACCAAAGGAAGGAGCCTTCCAATATATAAAAGGAACCGGTCTACCACTGTCTACCCGAAAACTAAGACGGGGGCTGTAATCATAAGGGCTTTGCTCATAGCGTGGCCCCTCATCATAGGGATGTCCAGGATATTGGTGGGAGTCCATTGGCCTTCCGATGTAGTCGGATCACTCATACTATCGGTAGGCATCATAGCATTAGGCAGAGTCATACTTTTCTCAAAGGGAGATCCTGCGGTGGAGCTCGACAAATACAAAAGAGAACAGGCGACACACGTTAGTACCGACGAAGAATGGGAAGACATGCAAAACGAGGAATAGAGGAGAAAATAATGAAGATCGGTATAGGAAACGACCATGCGGCCGTGGATCTTAAAAATCAGATAGCAGACTACATAGAAGCCACTTACGGATACGAGGTGGTGAACTTCGGGACCGATTCAAGTGAAAGCGTAGATTATCCCGTTTACGGCGAGAAGGTCGCAAGAGCCGTCGCATCGGGAGAAGTGGACCTTGGCATAGCCATATGCGGCACGGGCCTTGGAATGGCCCTTGCAGCCAACAAAGTAAAAGGCATACGCTGCTGCGTATGCTCAGAGCCCTATACGGCAAAGATGAGCAGGGCTCATAACGATTGCAACATGCTGGCCTTCGGAGCCAGAGTGGTGGGCTTTGACCTTGCAAAGATGATAGTCGATACCTGGCTCACAACGGAATTCGAGGGAGGCCGCCATCAAAGAAGAGTCGACCTCATAATGGATATTGAGCAAAGAGGCTGATCTTTTAGATCAATCCTCGTAATGCCCTTTGCATGAATAAATGATGAGAACACCGTTTTTGATATTGTATACAAGACGGTGTTCTTTTGTTATTCGTCTGGAATATCCGGTCCGGCTCTTAAGCGGCTCGGGTTTGCCTATCCCTTTCATAGGGCCTTCGCGCTTTATACTTTTTAAAAGATCATTGATTTTGCGCAGCGTATCCCTATCCATGAGCTGCCAATACAAGTATTCTTCCCAAGCGGTATCGCTCCAACGTTTTTCCATAGATCAGACCTCGATAAGTTCATGTACTTTCATCGTGCCTTCCTCCTCCTGTGCAAAAGCACGGTCAAGTTTTGCCAGGTATTCTGCATTTCTTCTGCATTTTTCAAGCATGGCATATTCGCTTTCTGAGATGAGCACGACGTTTTCATCCTTTGGGCGGGATATGATGACGACTTCCCCCTTGTAAACTCTGTCGCAAATGTTTTTGAAATCGTTTTTTACTGCAGTTCCGCTTAATGCTACCATGATATCCTCCGGTATGATGCTGGTTCTAAGTTCAAAATTAGTATCATTATTCATATCGATTATAGTATCATTTTTAATATTGTCAATGCTCATCTTTTTCTGTGTATCTTGAGGGTAAAAGGTTTTTCCGGCTGTATTTCTCCCGTCCACCAGGGAGGGAGCACAAAGTCCTCTCCCGGTATGTACGGAGTCCATGGCTCATCATCTCCCGGCAGGTAGAAAACAAGCCTTATGGGGCAATTGAATGAAAGCATCACGGCGTCCTCCATGGGGAGGGCGCCTTTTCTTCCTATGGTATAAAGGGAAGCGCTTACGTTTAAGCCGTTCACATTTATGGTCACACCGCTTCTGAAATGGCCGCTGCTGTCCTTGATCTGAGAGGGGTGCACTAAAGGCGAGCTGATCCAAGAGGGGTCGGAACTTGAGTAAAAGCCCTGGGCAAAGGAGCTTTCTCCGACGAGGGGATATACGATGTATATGTTATTTCCGTAGGAGTAGTCTATAAGGGGTATTACAGTATCAAGCCCCTGAACATAGTTGTTCAAGGTCTCAGAAGACGATATGACGGGCGAGATATGTAGTTCCATAGCTAATGTGCCCGGTCCTGCATAGGCATAGTTGAAGAAATCAAAGTCTATGCAGCTTAGCTGAGAGGGTCGCTCGAGGCGCACCTTCAGCTCAGGATGTTCTTTTAAAGCCGAGACGACCTCTGCCGGCAAATTGTAGAGTAGCAATGCGCTGCCGAAACATACGGGCTGCCCGGATGCCATATCGCTGTCGTAGATAACAGCAGAGCCGCTGTTTGCAGTCAGGTACCAATAGCCGCTTCTGTTGTGCCTGAATGTGAATGAAAGGCTCAGGTTTGCCGTATAGACTAAAGACCCTCCTCTCAGGCTATTTTTTGCTTTTTCAGAGGACCTTTGGCAAAATGCCAGAGAAACAAAAAGTCCCGCAAAGATAAATGCGAGACTTAAAATCAATATTCTTTTTTTCACCTAAACTCCCTTCTGCCCCCTGTTGGAATATTATTCCAATTTGTTTCAGTTGTCAAGGGAGTTCTTTTTCAGCCTAAGTACAGGTTGTTGGATGAGAATTCCGCATCGCAGGTGGCGTCTATACCAAGGTCGTGGAAGACCTGCGCGTCGCGGTCTGAAAGTATAGCCGTGCAGTGGGCTGTGCAGCCCCTCAGTTCTTTGAGCTTATCCACGGCAGCTTCCGCCCTTGGATTGTCTACTGCCGATATGGCGAGAGCCGAAAGGACTTCGTCCACAGTGAGGCTTTCCTTTTCCTTGTGAAGAGCCCCGGCTTTGAGCTTGTGCATGGCATCCACGACTTCTTCGGATACGAGGAAGAGGTCATCGTCGTATCCGCAGAGCACCTTGACTGCGTTGAGGAGCAGTGCTCCTCCGGCAGCCATCCTTCTGCTGGATCTTCCGGTCACGATCTTGCCGTTGGGCAGCTTCATGGCCATGACCACGCAGTTCTCGTATTTCTTGTCCTGGTTTATCTTGTATTCTCTGTAATCCCTTGCGGGTTTTACGGTCTCTCTGTATTTGTCGTTAAGGCCCATGTCGTCCATGAGGAGCTTGGATCTTTGGAGAGTCTCTTCGTCCGCCTTGCCTTTTTTATAGTCGACGCAGGTCATGAGATATCTTCTTACAACTTCCTGCTTGCAGGCTTCTGATACCACGGCTTCGTCGGTGATGCAAAAGCCCACTCTGTTGACGCCCATGTCCGTTGGGGATTTGTATTCGGATTCGCCTCCTGTGATCTTTTCGATGATTCTCCTCACGACGGGGAACATCTCTATGTCTCTGTTGTAGTTGACAGCAGTCACTCCGTAGGCTTCCAGATGGAAGGGGTCTATCATGTTGACATCCTTAAGGTCCACTGTGGCCGCCTCGTAGGCTATGTTCACGGGGTGCTTTAAAGGAAGGTTCCATACGGGGAAGGTCTCGAACTTTGCGTATCTTGCAGTCTTTCCCCTCCTGAACTCATGGTAGAGCTGGGAAAGGCAGGTGGCCAGTTTCCCGGAACCGGGGCCCGGGCCGTTTACGACCACCAGGGGCTTGGATACTTCTATGTAGGGATTGGCTCCGTAGCCTTCCTCGGACACTATGAGGTCGACGTTGGTGGGATAGCCTTTTGTATAGTAATGCTTGTAGGTCTTGATGCCGCGTCTTTCCAGCTTGTTGATGAAGTTGTTGACGGCGGGGTTGTCTTCGTATCTCGTTATGACTACGGAGTTTACGGAAAGGTCGTAGCTCCTGAACATGTCTATGAGCCTCATGACTTCCAGGTCGTAAGTGATGCCGAAATCCGAGCGGGTCTTGCTTGCGATTATATCTCCCGCGTATACGGGGATGATGATCTCCGCGTGCTCCTTCATCCTTGCAAGGAGCTTTATCTTTGCGTTTTCATCAAAGCCCGGCAGGACTCTCGCTGCGTGAAGGTCCTGGACCAGTTTGCCGCCGAACTCCAGATAGAGTCGGGTGTCTTTGTCGTTTCCTATCCTCTCGAGTATGTACTTTGACTGTTCCTCGAGGTATTTTTCTGCATCAAAACCGGTTTTCATAACAATATATGGTGTCCTTTGTATATTTGTATAACAACTTCTAGATTATATCAAAAACAAAAGGGCAGTGGAGATAAAACTTTGGATTTTTTGAGAATATTGCGGGACATTTTACGCAGCTTCGTTCGGGTCGGCTAAGCTAGATCAAGAGGTGAAAACTGCCGTTGGCTATGACCACCAGGATCGGAGGTTTAGTTTTTCTTAACAAATCATTTATTATCCGGGACTGTTGTTTTTTCTAAATCAGTATTACCATTTAAATATAAAAATGTGAAAAGGAATACTGTTATGAAAAACAAAACGTTTCAGGGATGGTATCAGGCCGTCTACGCGGCCCTGCTTTATCTGCTCATCTCTTCTCCGGTACAATATGGTATCATGTCGCTTCTTATTCCGAGAATGGCGCTCGCTAACGGATGGGAAGGGAGCGTCGTCAGTATTTCGAACTCATTGATGCAAGGCTCGATCGCAATATTTGCCAGTGTATTCAATGTTTTGGCAAAAAGATTTCCCTTAAAAAGGATAATGATCGGATCCAGCATGTTGGGAATAGCAAGCTGCGTAGGTATCATCCTCATGCAAAACAGTCCATATGTAGTTGCGGCCCTTTGCATTCCTTTGGGTGCGAGCTCTTCAATGGTATCACTGATACCTACAACCATATTAGTAAACAACTGGTTCAACAGGAACAAATCCCTCCCGATGTCCATAGTGATATCATCAGGAGGTTTCGGTGGTATCATCTTCCCTTTGGTCTTTCAAAAAGTGCTTGGGATAGCGGGCAATGCAGGCTGTGTGTCCGTTGTCATCGTTACATGCATCATATCGATACTGATCGTAGCTTTTCTGGTGACAGAAAAGCCTTCCGAGATAGGTGAGATCCCCGATGGTATAGAATGGTCCGAAAAGCATCCAGCAGATCCTCAAACTGCTGCAGCAAGCGAGAACATGCCGGACATCAGGACTTTGGCAGATCTGATGAAAAAACCTGCATTTTACATTATCACTGTAATAAATATAGGAAGCAGATTTGTAATGTCATCTGTATGCGGTTATCTGGTACTGTTTGCGGCAGAAAGAAATATTGCGCAGGCAGCTATATACATATCGGCATTCAATCTTTCCAGTATCGCAGGCCGTTTATCTGTCAGCCTAAAGGATAAACTGAATATCAAAAGCAAAAGCTTTGCCTTCACGAGCATCATATCGATGCTTCTTGGCAGTATATCGGTATGCGTGATATCCAGTACTTTGGGATTGGCAGCAGGGACACTGCTCTGCGGATTCGGATTCGGTCTTATGACTTCTTTGTGCCCAATTATCAGCGCCGATTATTTCGGAGACAGATCATTCTCTTTGGCTTACGGCACGATATATACCGCTACCGGTGTCGCAGCCTTCCTGATACCTATGATCACTGTCTTTGTTTATTCATTTGCAGGAAGCTATATTTGTGCATATGTACTTAATTTGATAGTTTGCGGTATATCCTTTATCCTTTGTGCCTTGCTGAAGAAAGAGACGGCACGCTGAAAAGCGCCTGCGGACAGAAATCGATAGTCACAGATAATTAAAAATAATGTTTGAGAAGTGCGTGGCAGCACTGATTGCAGTGGCTGCGGTACTGTTTGTTTTGACGCTGTTTATAGATCTTCGTCCGAAGGAGCTGCGCAGCAAGGATAATACATAGGAGAGCTTAAGACACCGGAACAGTCTTAACAGGACATAGGCCGGGACGAAGGGATCTGAGGCAAAAGATCCTTCGTCTTTTTTTGTGTGACGGGCATGCCGTCAATCAGTGAAGAAAGTCCACGAGGGGTGTAGTTGCCGACGAACCCCATAGCGAAGTGGATACTCGATTATATATAGAGAAGGTTAAATG
>JAFZSM010000075.1 GCA_017619385.1 Bacillota bacterium | reverse complement strand
GTCAAACAGGGCGATACCATACTTCTCATGAACACGGGGAAAAAGTATGAGGTAACTGAAGTCGGAGTCAACGCTCCCTACCAGACCCCCGTAGCCGAGCTTTCTGCAGGCTCCGTAGGATATATATGCGCCAGCATCAAGCAGGTAAAAGACGCAAGGGTAGGCGATACCATAACTCTTGCAAACAGGCCATGCAAAGAGCACCTTCCGGGCTACAAGAAAGTACAGCCCATGGTCTACTGCGGAATCTATCCGACTCCCGATGAAAAGTACGAAAACGTCAAGGACTGCCTTGAAAAGCTCCAGGTAAACGACGCAGCTCTTACCTTTGAACCTGAGACATCCCAGGCCCTTGGATACGGATTCAGATGCGGATTCCTCGGTCTCCTTCACATGGAGATCATAGTGGAAAGGCTCGAAAGAGAATTCGACCTTGAGATCATCACAACAGCTCCTTCCGTAATATACAAGATAGTCAACCACGACGGTACGGAGTATTTCATAGAAAACCCCAGCAACCTTCCGGACCCAACCAAGTTCGACCACATAGAAGAACCCATGGTCAAGGCAACCATCATGGTGCCGAAAGACTACGTAGGCTCCATAATGGATCTTTGCCAGAGAAGAAGGGGAGTCATGGAGCACATGGAATATATAACGGCGGACCGCGTAGGCCTCCACTATATGCTTCCTTTGAACGAAGTCATCTACGACTTCTTCGATGCGCTCAAATCAAAGACAAGAGGCTACGGATCTTTAGACTACGAGTTCGACCATTACGAAAAGAGCAACCTCGTAAAACTCGACATACTCCTCAACAAAGAGATAGTTGACGCCTTCTCCATGATAGTCCATGAATCTGAAAGCTACGAGAGAGGCAAATTCGTCTGTGAGAAGCTCAAAGAAGTCATACCCATGCACCAGTTCGAGGTGCCCATCCAGGCTGCCATAGGACAGAAGATCATAGCAAGAGAGACCATAAGGGCGTACAGGAAAGACGTCCTTGCCAAGTGTTACGGAGGAGACATATCAAGAAAGAAAAAGCTCCTCGAAAAGCAGAAGGAAGGCAAGAAGAGGATGCGCCAGTTCGGCTCTGTCGAAGTTCCTCAGGAGGCCTTTACCGCAGTGCTCAAATACGACGAGGGCAAGAAATAGATGGATAAGTCCCTCGGCTTATACGTCCATATCCCGTATTGCCTTAAGAAATGCCGCTACTGCGATTTCGTATCTTATCCTGCCGGAGATAAACTGCCTTTAAGCCCCGATGAATATGCATACAGGGTCTGCGATGAGATAGGGTCTGCTCCTGAGGAGATAAAGAAGGGCTATGAAGTAGACAGCATCTTTTTCGGGGGCGGCACTCCAAGCTGCATGGGGACCGATATGATAGGCCGCATACTCCTTGCGATAAAGGATAACTATAGCATAAGCCAAGTTGCCGAGATAAGCATAGAAGCAAACCCTGAGACCGTAACGGAAAAGAAAGCGAAGAATCTAAAGTACTTAGGGTTCAACAGAGTGTCAATGGGGGTCCAGAGCCTTAATGACGGGATACTGAAGAACTTAGGCAGAGTGCATGATTCGGAAAAGGCGCTCGAGGCCTACCATATCCTGAGAGACGCAGGTTTTGGCAACATCAATTTAGATCTCATGTTCGGAGTCCCGGGTCAGAGCATTGAAATATGGGAGGATACTCTTGACAGGACCATAGCCTTGGGCCCGGAGCACATCTCCTTTTACAGCCTTCAGATCGAGGAGGGTACGCCTTTTTACGAGGAATACAAAGAAGGCGTATTAGAGATCCCTACTTGGGAAGAGAACAGAAAGATGTACGAGCTGGCCTTAAGAAAGCTGAAAGATGTCGGTTACGTGCACTACGAAGTATCCAATGCCGCAAAGCCAGGCTTTGAGTGCAGACACAACCTCAAATACTGGACCATGAAGCCATACCTTGGCTTCGGCACAGGGGCCCATTCATTCTTGGAAGGGAAGAGGTTTTACAACACAGACGAACTCGAATACACAAGAGAATATGAAGAGGAAGAGAACACCCTTCATGAGAGAATGGGAGACTTCGTCTTCACACAGCTGAGGCTCATAGACGGCATAGACCTTAAGCAGTTCAAAGAGCTCTTCGGAAAGGACTTTGAAGATGTATTCGGAGAGCTGCTCGAGGATAAAGGACTGTCAGAATACCTCATAATTGTACGGGACTTTAGCGGCAGACTGGCAAAGGTGGCCTTAAGCCGTAAAGGACTTGACAACACCAATATAGTTTTGCAACGCTTTTTAATGGCGATCGATAATATTACTTAACATAAATGAAAGGAAAAGCAATGGCACAATACGTACTAGCCCTTGACGAGGGCACCACAAGCTGCAGATGCATACTTTTTGACAAAAAGGGAAATCAGATCTCAGTAGCACAAAAAGAATTCACACAGTACTTCCCAAAGCCCGGCTGGGTCGAACACGACGCAATGGAGATCTGGTCTACTCAGGTAGGAGTAGCCAGAGAGGCAATGCTCAAAATAGGGGCAAAGCCTGAGGATATCGCCGGCATCGGTATTACTGATCAAAGAGAGACCACCATAGTCTGGGATAAGACAACAGGAAGACCCGTGTACAACGCCATAGTATGGCAGTGCAGAAGGACAGCAGAGTATTGCGACAGCCTTGTAGAAGCGGG
>JAFZSM010000074.1 GCA_017619385.1 Bacillota bacterium | reverse complement strand
TTGGTAACACCGTCAACAAGCAGAGCCACATCATCTCCGAACTGCTCTTTAAGCTCATCCGCAGTATAAATGGTATCCTCTACGACATCATGCAAAAGTCCCGCAGCTATGGTCTCCTGATCCATTTCAAGGTCAGCCAGGATTATACCCACGCAGAGGGGATGAATTATATAGGGTTCACCGGATTTTCTCTTCTGATCAAGATGAGCCCTGTAGGCTACCTGATATGCCCTCTCAATTAGAGAAAGGTCCTCGGACGGATGATATCTGCGGACACGCGAAAGAAGGTCCCGGTACAGTTGCTCGGGACTTTGGAATTCTTCGATATTCTCGATCGTTCCATAGTCAAAGACTATTTCTTTCCTGTTATCCTTGTTATCCATAAACCCTCGTTATTAAGTCAGGCTGTTTCTTTTTCAGGCATCTTTATCGCAAAGAATGTTATAACTCCGCAGACAACAAAAATTGCTGCAAAAATGATCGCATTACGCACATTTATGCCATCTGCCCATGAGGAAATAATTACAGCTATCAGATTATTTACAAGGTGGCAGATGATGCACGGAATAACTGACTTATACTTATATCCGATATATCCCCAGAACAGACCCATTGGAATCACATAAACGCTCTGTATCGGATTAAGGTGGAAAACAGCGAAAAATACGGCCGAAATGATCATGCATCCAACGAGTCCGAATGACTTTTCCGCACGTCTTAATATAAGACCACGTACTGCTATCTCCTCTGCAAGAGGCGCCAGCAGAACACCGGCGATGATACCCATCACTCCGTTAAGTGCGCTTCCCAAAACGGAATTTATTGCGCTGGCATAGTCAGGCATAAGAAGAGTCATTCCATACTGAAGAAGTACTGCAAGGGCATATGCGCTCGTTGTTCCGAATACTATAAGCAATATGGTCTTAAGGTTCATGATCTTCGGAAGTATCGGGGTTACCCTTCCCTCCTCCTTTGCCGGCTTATAAAACTTAAAGAAATACCATAATCCGGCGATCACGAACATGATAAATGAAGCAAAAAACTGCGTTATCGGAACAAGCGGTGAATTTTCCATTTCGGCAAGCAGAAGTTCCTGAGCCTTGGCTACATCTCCTCCTGATGCAAGCACTGCTCTTTGCTGCAGCGGAAATGTTCCTATCATTGAAACTATGGTGCTTGCCACGGTAAGTACCAGGAATACGAGCAGACCGAAAAGATATGCTCCGACCTTACCTGTCCTGGGAGCCTCGTAGTCAGCCAGGTTTCCTGTTTCTTCTGTTTCAGCAGCATCTTCAGCAGTGTATTCAAATGTTTCGGCAGCTGTATCAACGGCTTCCTCTGTCTGTGTTACAAATTCATCACTCATCGGTGAATTCCCCTTTCAACATAAAATGGTTCTTATTCATAATTTACATAATATTATATTTTATCAAATCACGAGCCCTAATGCCATACTTAATCGTCACTCGCATCCATTAACAAAAGTCAAGTACTTAATGCAAGAAATTTTATAAAATTTTATTTCTATATGTTGTGGTGTGTCTCTAACCCGCATACAATATGGCTTTGCACAAAAATAAGGCAGTCAGTAATTTTTTACTGCTGCCTTTCTTTCGTGGGACATCTGCCATACATTGCACTACATGAAGACATGCCGATAAAGCATATCAGAACATATCGTCCGTATGCTTTATGCTGCCTTGATACCCAGTTTCTCTAATTCTTCCTTGAAAGCCTTGTTGCTGCTCTTGTATCCTAAAATCTTCCTGGGATAGTCGTTTATCCAGTTCTCCGTCTCCTTCAGCTCTTCCTTTGATATATCATCAAAGTCAGTGCCTTTCGGGTGCTTCCTTCTGATCATTCCATTCTGGTTCTCGTTGGTACCACGCTCAAAGGAGCTGTATGCATGAGCGTAATATATTTTCGTCCTGGGAATGGTCTTATTGATGCAGGATGCCTCAAGTTCATCGGACATAGCGAACTCGGATCCGTTGTCGAAGGTAATGGACTTGAACACGGCTCTGAAGTTTACCGGTCCCCATTTCCTCTCAAGAGCATCCATTGCCTTTACTATCGTCTCGGCCTCGCGGTTCGGCACTTTGATGATAATCTCCTGTCTGGTCTTCCTTTCGGTGATTGTGAAGAGAGCGGACTTTGTTTTCTTCTTCTTTCCGGAATAGACGGTATCGCCTTCCCAGTGTCCGAATACTTCTCTGTCCTTTACCTCTTCAGGACGCTTCTCTATACTCTCTCCTGCCGGCGGGCGGGAGGTCTCTTTCTTTTTGCTGTATCTGTGCGAACCTTTTCCATGCCTAGGGAGCTTCTGCATTGTCAGGTGAAGGAACACGCCTTTTTCAATATAGCTATAAAGAGTCGGAATGGATATGTTGACCTCGTAGCCTTCTTCCTTTGCCTTGGCAAGCGCTGCTGCCGGAGAGTAATTATCTTCCGTCATTATCTTCTCAAGGTAATCCGCAAGCGCCTGATTGTTTCCGATCTTAAGGTCGGGACCTTTGTCTTTGAGGTTGGCTCTGTATCTTTCTTCAGCGATATCCGGGCTGTATGCGGTCTCCATCTCCCATGTTGCACCGTCGAGTCTTTCATATTGTCCCCGGTTGATCTCTCTGTAAATGGTGGATACATCCACGCGGATCTTTGCTGCGATTTCCTTTTTGGGCATACCTATCTTAAGCCACTTCTCAATCCGTAGCCTGTCCGTCTTTGTGAGATGTTTGTATGTCCGGGGTTCCTTCATTGTCTTTCCTTTTTCTGTCTTTGTTGGTCTTTGTATATAACTATGTGATATTTATATCGGACTTGCGCGGGCGCAATTTAACATTTTCTTGCAAAAATAAAAAGCCCCGGCAACAATCCAATGGAAAGTCACCAGGGCTTCTTTACAAGAATCCTTTGTATCGTATTCAGTTTTACAAGAATATTGTTAATGGTCCTTGAAGATCTCGGACCACGCTTTCTCGATAGCGTATATCCCCAGACACGCAAGGGTCATGATACCCCCGGCTACTACGAGGGCAAGGGTGATCGCTATCTTCATATCAGGCTCCATACTTCTTCAGTATGTCTTCCGCAATCTTGGCTCTTGCGTTCTGAGCTGATGCGGACTGATTGGCCGGGCGCTCAAATTCAAGCATGAATATCTTTGTCGCCTCAGATGCGGACTTGGCAGCGTTCATCTTTGTGATGAGGGCCTTGGACATCTCTTTCACGAGAAATTGCATCTGCATGATGCCATCACCGATGCTCTTGCCCTGTGACTTGGCGTAATTCAAGAGTGCCTGCTTCCTGCTCCAATATGTCCACTGTGCGAGGCCATATCCTGCGGAATCTCTTACGAAATTGGTGTATGCTCCGGAATCGACTGCTGCCGTGTATGTGGCATCATCCATACCGAGCTTCTTTTCATAAGAGTTCTGAAGGTTGGTCGGCTTCATTGCGCTTTCTGCCTGAAGGTTTGCGTAGATACCGGCTGCTGCATAGTCGGTAAATCCGCTTGCCTTGAGATAGTCATAATATACATCGCCTGTTGTGGTCGGGCGGGTCATCAAAGCATTGACCTTATCCTGGACAGCGCGGTAATCGTAGCCCGCTTCTGTGAGAAGCTGCTTTCTTGCCACTCCGTTCCCCCACATTCCGGCAATGACTTCTTTTGCGATCTCATCAATGGACTTCTTTGCAGTCTGCGCTGAATACTCCACATAGGGGAGCTTGCCGTGTTTTGTCCATCTGCGTGACTGATATCCTGCGACGGATCCGATGTTGGCCACAGCTGTAATCTGAACACAGTTCTTCCATTTCGGGGTACACTCTACCGCAAGTCCGTTCCCGATGTATATTCCGATATGGCCGGAGAGCCACACAGCTTCACCGGGTACGATGTTTGAGAAGTCTGTTGAGACATTCTGACAGAACCTTATCATTCCGTCGGCGCCGATGTCCGGTACTCCATTGGAATTGTAGGTTGCTCCGCCGTAGGTCTTTGATGTATCGCCGGACCATCCCCAGAGGACACCTTTGATCAGGCACACGCAGTCGAATCCGAATGTATCAGCCGATGCGGCCTTGATCATTGCCTGTCTTTCCGCTTTTCGGTTGTACTCGTGATTGTTGCAATACCTCTTTTTGTTGGTGTCGTTCATGGGAGCTCCGAAGCATCCCATGACATAGAGCGTCTTGTAATCAGTCGCTATCTTCTTGAGTATCTGAACCAGTTCCTGATCTTTCATATGTGCCTCCTACTGCTTATTTTCTGTTTTTTCCGCATTCAGGTCTTTTGAGAGAACCGTCTGTGTCGCTGTGGTCTTTTCTGTGTGGGTCTGGGTAAGAGTCTGATTTGCGGATGCTGATGCAGCATCTACTGCGGACTCTGATAGGATATAGACCATGAGAGAACCGAAAGCTGTAATGACAGCTGTAACCTGCGCTATATCGTTCTCCCCGATGTTAAAAGCCACAAGCAAGGATCCGATGAACCCTGCGAGGGCTACCCAGAATTTCCTCGATGCGAGTTTTCTTAAGATATCTTCCTTCTTCATTACTGTTCCTCCCGAAGTTTGAATATTTTAATTAGTGCACAGGAGAGAATTTCGCCGCCAAAACATGCATAGAAGCATGTCGTCAAGGTGTCGTGTGATACTCCTGTTATGGATGTGGTGATGAACTCTGCCAGTGTGTAAACGATTATCACGGCTATGGAGAAGACCACGTATTTTGTAAGGCTCGGCTTTTTGTGATGCCGGACGATTGCCCAGTACATAAAAATAACCCCGAGAGCTATTCCGATCAGGAATCCTCCGAGGCCGCCAATAAAGTAGGTCATATTATCACCGCCTATCTGTGAGCTCTTTCGAGCAGGTAATCATCAAGTGTTGTTATAGCTTCACTGACCTTGCCATTGCATCCTTGCTGATGTAAGCCATCCAGGACGGCTCTTAAGCATTCGACAATGATATACTGCTCTGCTTTGACTTCCTGGACCTTCGCCTCAAAGTCAGTGCGTATTTCGTCCTGCTGGTTCCGTATGTCCGCAAGCTGCTCATTGTAATGACACATATCTTCCTGTCTTTCCTTTCTGAGATTGTTTGCTGTATCATCCCACTTCTGCTCGCGGTCATGTCTTGCAGTGATGGCTTTGATGATTTCCGTTACGACCTTATAGAACGCCCACATGGCCATGATGACGACGGCGATTCTTACAAGATCATCAAAAGTTATTGATTCCATTTGCTTTCTCCTATAAGTTTTTTAGTTCCCTTCTGAGCTGTTCAACCTTTTCGGAGCGGAACAAAATGTCATTCTGTTCTATCACCGCATCCTCTTCCTTTAGGATTCCGGTTAAGATCAGAATGACATCTATAAGTTCCTGCCTGGTTAAGCGCTCAAGCTCTTCCGGACTCATTCACCGTCCTCGATGGGATCGCCGTTTTCGTCAAGGCCGAGTGCGAGAAGTGTTTCTCTTACGGCATCCTGGTATCTTGCAGGTACCCTTGCGAAAGTCCTCTTTCCCGCGATAATGAGTGCTACATAAAGATCTACCATGTCGTCTCCTTTCCGCCATGTAATGGCAATTAGAATTATTATGATAATTACAAAAGTAATTACATTCCTACTCTTCATTGATAGGGTCTCCGTTGGTGTCGTATCCGAGCTCTAAAAGGCGAGCTTCTACCGCATCCTTGTACCTGTCCGGTACCTTCTCGAACGGTCTTGCTTTTTCAATGATTAAGTGTGCGTATAAATCAACCATATTCTCCTCCTTACGCCTGCATATCCATTATCTGCATCTGAAGATCCATGATCATCTCAGCCATGTCTGCCAGGGCGCTCATGATAACTGTCTGATTGTCGTTTGTGCCGGTACCCTCGATCTTCTGTCCGGAATAACTCTGATACTGTTCCTGAGACATGAGGGCTTCCTGATACTCGTAATATGTTTCCCCGTCGCGGGTAATCTCCTTTACATCCTTGCGGACATAAACCTTACCGGGACATGAGGTTGCATCTACAAGCTCAGGTGACTGTTTGGACTCTACATGTTTCCACTCCATTTCTGTTCTCCCTTCTGGCGGCAATGGAAAGCCGTCTCTTGCATTTTTGAAAATTTACATAAGGCTTTATGTGGGCCTCATAAAATCTGTAGGTGTCTGTTGCATCTATCCATCCGAGATATGAAAGCATCTGTCTTATCTCGTAAAGCGAAGGCTTTTCTTTCTTTGCTATCTTCTTTGCCTTCCTGGATGCCTTTAACATAATCGACCGTCTTAAGGTCGTTCTGTTCCTATGAAACCGAAATCCCATGTAATCAAGGTCTCTTCCGTGTTCTCTTCCACCTCTTATGTATGAGAATCTGAACACCTGCCAGTTGTCCTTTAAGGTAAGCCCGAGATTCTTTTCAAGATACTCTTGGATGTCCTTCCTCATTCGGTGGAGCTTCTTCTTGTTGGATCCGAATATGACCATATCGTCCATGTATCTCATGTAATGCTCGGCCTTTAGGCTCTGCTTGATATAATGGTCGAGTGGTGTCAGGTACCAGTTTGAAAACCACTGGCTCGTGTAAAATCCAAGTGGTAATCCCGTCTCGGTCACATCCACGAGTTCAAGCATCATCCGTAATATCTTTTCGTCATGGAAGGTCTTTACAATTCTCTCCTTTAAGATGTCATGTGGTACACTGTCGAAGAAGTGTCTGATATCCATCTTTAGACAGTACTTGCAATTCCGTCCGTCGTTCCGGATCCATCTCTCAATAACCTTCTTTCCGGCATGAGCTCCTTTGCCCGGAAGTGATGCGTAAGAATGCTCATACATGCTCCTTGTGAAGATTGGCTTAAGTACGTTGATGAGTGCATGTTGTACTATCAGCTCTTCCAGTGTCGGAACAATGATCGTCCGCTCCTTCTTGGACATTCCGTCTTTAATCTTAATAGGCTTATGGTGGGCATTCTTGAAATTCACAATCCACTCATAAGCCTCTTCTGCTATCTCTTCATCTGTTTTTCCTGATTCCTTGATTGCTTTTCTGATTCTTGGAGAATGCTTTGCGAGCCTTACGGCCTCAAGCCTGTTCTCCCTTGATATCACCCTTTCATATAAGTGGCTGTAGGATTTCATGTCTCTTATCCTCTCACGGGCTTTCGACAAGCTACTGACCCGTGCTTGCATCGAGTTTATTTTCACCAAGGGGTGAGGAGCATATGTGGCTTTTAGTTGTCAGTTCCGAAAATAGATAAGATTGCACCGCCCCATTGTTCGTGTTGGAATTCGACACCGTGTTGTTCAGGTTCACGTAGAACGCGCCTTCAAGAAGGGTATTGTTCCAGTTGCCGCCGACAATCGCGAAGCAGGAAGCCGCCACATATGTCCCTGTTATTATTCAGTTAATCAGGAGGAACCCAAGGGTTCCCCCTCTTGCGCCGGGCGCAATTCACCCTCTCCTTAAGCCGCAAGTGGTTTACAAGAGAGCACCGCCCCAATGCTCGTGTAGGAATACGACACCGCGGAGCTCAGGCACACGTAGAACGCGCCCTCAAGAAGGGTATAGCTCCAGTTGCCGCCGACAATCGCGAAGCAGGAAGCCGCGAACCATAATCCATCACACTCGTAAGTGGATGAGGATCCTGATGCGGTCACGGGGATTCTTCCGCCGTCTGTCACCGCGCATTCATTGATATATCCTCCGGATGTGCCTGCTGCCGTTCCAGCTGTCTTATATCCGGCTCCGGTGGTGTTGTATCCGTCCGCTGTAGTGCCATCATGTCTTCCTGCTGTCAGCTTATAAAGGATCTTAGAGTTTGCATCCGTCACAAGGCCTTCACATCTTCTCCACAGGTTAGACCAGTAGAATTCCATGCCGAAGACCTTCAGATAGCAGTCAGCTGTTGCGCTGGTTGCATAGAACAATCCTCTTGCATTCATGGTACCCTGTCCGTATGCGCTTGAAGAGTTCGCATGACCATATCCGTAAACGCTCTGTGTATCTGTTGACTTGCCCATGAGCACAAGTAGGTCTGCGATCAGTAATCTGTCTGCCAGTACTTCAATGTCCCATCCGTCTCCGTTTGCCTTTGCGTAAGAGATCTCTGTCGTTCCGGTCTGGGATACCATATTGGTACCGCCGGATACGGATCTCAATTTGCTCGACTTGTTGGAACCGAAGTATATTGCAGTATAGAAGTGGTCGATCTGATGATCATTTGCGTCATAGTTGCAGATGCAATCGTAATCCTCATCGATCTGTACATCAGAGCATCTGAAGTAATATACTCCGTTCTCTTCCCATCTCTTTGTCCAGATCTTAGGCCACTCCATCATTGCATTCTTGCCGGTATTCGCAGAATCGGTGATATCTGCTGCCGTTACGCCGTCTTCCTGCTTGGAATAGTCTGAAATACTTAAGTAGTACTCGACTGTTCCGTCCGGATTGAGCATGCAAGGCTTAGGCATGAAGAATATGTCATCCTGGGACTCGGACCATCCTCCATAGTTCGGAGTGCCTGCTGAGAAGTTCATGGAAAAAGGAGTGAAATTCTCATTGTTTACATCCGCAGGATATGTCACTCTTCCTGAAGGTGACGAATTGCTCTTAGCGAGGTTGTATCCGTAAAGGTGAGCCTGCTGCACTGTCATGTTGACGGTGCGCGTATTTCCTACTACGGCCGTATAATCAGCTGATGTCGGATCGGTCACGATGTGAATATCATCGGTTCCCTGATAATATGCTATATCGGTGTATACTCCTCCGGATACCTGCTGAAGCTTCAGGGAGATATGATATGAGTCTCCGGCCGGAATCGTGAAGTTCGTACTTCCTACTCCGCCGGATATCACGGCTTCCTGTGTCGTTCCTAATGTTGCATCGGTAAGAGTAACCCTTGCTACGACATCATTTGCAATGCTTGCAAGGGAATCTGAAGTTGCCACGTTTACCACGCACACTTCTGCCTCATCAGGTGTGGCGGATGCCTGGACTCCTTCAAGGCATGTCATGCCGTGATCAGAGATTGTATACGCTGCGAAATAATATGTCGTCTCGTTGGTCAGTCCGGTAAGTTCGTAGCCGGTCGTGTCATACTGTCCCGGAGTACTGGTAAATACTTCCGTGCCGTCGTCCGGACCTGCCGGAACTGACCCTGTTTTGTACATTACTTTTGTTCCTGCTACCTTAACCAGCTTCTGATTATCGATAACAGTGTCAGATGCATCGGTAACATATATCGTTACCTTCTGATCTCCCGGAATGACTCTTAAGGAAGCGCAGGGTTTCGGTGTGAGTCCCAGATACTTCCCTGCCTTCATGTCTTCCGTATTCAAATATGTCGGTGATATTAAGCCCATTTCATCCTCCTTATACTCTTGTCTGAACCGTTGTGATGGTTGAACCGTTTACTGTGGTGACTGCTCTTGCTACCTCTGCTCCGAGCGCGGAGTAAAGGATACTTGTGATAGTCTTTATGCCTCCCGACTGTGAGGTCGTTGTGACAATGCTTCTTCCGTTCGTTGTGACTCCGCCTTCCGTGATCTGTTCGGTCTCTGTTATGGTCGAGCCGTTTATTGTTGTGACGGATGATGCAAAGCCATGATCGAGAAGGTCGTTTATCTCGGCATCGTCAATCTCAAGCTGAAGATGTCCGGCTGTGGCACTATCGAGGATGTCTCTTATTGAATCTACCCAGGCTTCAAAGGTTGCCTGCTGATTCGTGCTCCAATCCTCAAAGGAATCTTCCTGATTGCCTTCCCATGTCTCGAAGTTCTGTTCCTGCTGCTGTCTCCATGCCGCAAAGGCTGTCTCATTTTCTGAGATAAAAGCCTCTATCTGGGCTTCCATGACGGAAGTGTCCACGGAATCAAGTTCAGACTCCATAAGACCGCAATAATCACCGTTCAACCGTAGGTCTGTGATGTCTGCTGCCGTAATCTCTGTAGTTCCTGCTGTTCTGTAAACCGCATACAAGAAAATTTCGTCATAATCATCATTGCGTCTGACTGCCGGATATGCCGGAACCGCTGCCGCTGTTCCTCTGATAACCTCAAGTCCTGCCGTGTTGGCATTTTTGTCCAACTGAAGAGCGATAATGTCGATACGGTCCAAGGATCCGTCCGAATCAGCAAAGGTAAGCGTCTGAGCTGTCGAGCATACCGGGAATATTGCCCAGAAGTCATTTACATGAAGACATCCAAGGCCTACCCCGATCGTAACGGTCAGATTGCCGTTTGCCGATGCTGTGAAGTCTGTTCCTCGCAAGATACCTCTTGATCTTGCCGAGTACGCCGCGCCGAGTCCGGAGGCTGTGTATTCCTTTTCGTCCATCGGCCATGCTACAAGTTCGTTCATGTCTATCCTCCTTTATTCGAGTAATTCAAATTTGCTGAAGGTCAGCTCCATTGACTTACCCGATTCCTCGTAAATCAATTTCACGGCTGTGACCATAGCTTTTGCTCTTAAACCGATCTCTTTGATGATGATCGGCATTGTATCGCCCATCTCGTAATCCGTTCCGTATATCGGGACTGTGTTCCGGGCTTCCAGTTTGATTGTGAGAGCGTTCATGTGCTTAAGCAGTGCCGCCCATGCATAATTTGTCAGTACGACGGTGTACTCGGCATCCGTATAGGTTGCCTGTGTCGTTCCGCCCTGTCCATCGTCCACCTGGTAGGTGTGGGATACTCCGGAGCCGTCAATGTATATCTCGTGTCTGTCGTTTCCTGTGAGCTGAGTCTGTCCGACATATACGACCTGCTGGGTAAAGGTATCTCCCTCTGAAGGGGCTTCCCCGTTACATACGCCGACATTTCCGTAATCTGAATAATCCAGTATCGAGGACGCTGAAGCCACGTTCTGAGGCGGAGTACCGAAATATCCGACATAATCATCCGTTGTCTGGTCGCTTCTATCTGTTCCGGTCAGGATATCCAGAGTCTCTTCTGCGGTCACAGGATTGAAGGTGTGTTGAAAACCTATGTCTCCTGCTTCCGCAATATCGCAGAATGCTTCATAGCAGCTTCCCCAGGATGCCGTATAATCAATCGAAGAATGCTCCTCTGACTCTCCCGTGGTTACCTGAAGACCTCTTTTATTTGCGTCTGCGATATTCAGGATTCCGGATACCGCATCTGTTACATCTACATCTCCGAGGACCGCTCTTCCTTTCCATCTGCAAGAAGTGAACTCGCCTCTTGCCTCTATGACTGTTCGGCCGTCTTTGTTGATGGTCTTGTCGAGGTAAGTGATAAGAGCTGCGATGTTTGGGGTATCAGGGTTGTATAACATGCCCCAGTCTGTTAAAAGGCTCCTGTTCTTTTCAGAGCAGGAGCACACTAACTTGAATTCGCCGGCGGATTGCCATTCCGGCATCCATTGCAGGGATTCTATACCCTCAATGAGTCCGGTTCTTCTGCCGTTCTGATATGAGTACAATAAACAATTAGACATTCGACGCTACCCCCGAAGGAGCCTTGATTGTGGCTGTCACATTGTTTCTTCCGGCATCTGCTGTAAATCTCAATATGTTCGAGCCGGGCTTTAATACCATCTCAAGGTCTGAATTGATATCAAGATCAGCGAATGCGTTGGACTCTGAACCATCCTCCGCATAATATGTACAGCCTCTTTCTCCTGATACTGTGGAAATAACCGCCGATTCTCCGACGGTCATTGTCTTGTTTAACTGTATATAGGTTCGGGTTGCCAGGTTGTACAGCCTCGGGTTTGTACACTGAGCTGTTGCCTTAAGATGCAATCTGAACTCTGTTTCGCCGTTTCCTTCGTTGTACACATCTGTATCCACGCTTCCCTTTGCGGATGATATATACCATGATCCGGCCGTGGAGACAGGTGTAGGAAACCACATGGAACTTAAGCCTCCTAAGACCGTTGTGGCCGTCTCTACCGTTCTCCAATATGGGAATGATGCGTGAAAAGAGAACTGGAATGGCATAATCCCGATGCGGTCCGTTAACGCCTGCTGCCTTCTTAGCTGTGGTACCTTCTTTGAGAAGTTCACATTGATTGCAGATACTGCTATCTTCTCCTCTGTGTGGAGAGTGGACTTTGCTTCTCCCTGTAAGTACCACTTCACGCCGTTTGAGTCTGTCTTATACAGTATTGCCTCGGTGAATGGTCTTACCGCAAGGTTCAGCTTCCTCTTTCCTGCTTCACAGTCTCCGATGATGAGTCCGTTTATCGTAAGATCTCTTGAGGAGACCGATGAAGCATCATGTGTAGTTCCGATGGATCCGGCGGACTGTGTTTCATTGATATTGATTTCCAGTCCGTCTTCACCTGCTATTTCCGTGATCCAGAACGAGGTATCCGGTGAAAAGATAACCTCGTTCCCGTCACATTTGTATGCGTAAGTTGCTATCATAATCTACCCCAGCTTCCATCTCAAGCGAGCCGCCATGTTCTCAGTCTGCTGACATAACTCTCTCTCGCTTAAAGAATCATGTGTATAGAATGTGTTGGTCTGTGTCACTGTGGTGCCTGCTGTAGCATATGCAGGCTGAAGCTGTCCGGGAGTGAATGCATTGAGCTTTAATCTGTCTCTGATCATTGCGTAGGTGCCCACCTGCCCCATTGCATCAGATACGGAATCCATGTTGTCGGTGATACCTTCAGCAATGCCTTCAGGAATCCATCTACCGACCTCATCCCTCATAAGCTTTGAAGGAGAGTGGATTTTGAGCGCCGCCTGAGCTTCCTTGAGGGCTGTCTGCGCGACTTCCTTTGCCGCATCCTTGATTGCTCCTATGCCTTCTCCGGATAACATGCCGGAGGCGATGCCCTTATCAATCTGGATGCCGACACCTTCCCAGTTAACAGAGTCGAATGCGCTTCTTACTGCTACAGCTGAAGTTCTCGCAATCGTTGCGAGCTTTGAAGGCATACCGGACATTCCGGAAGCCACTCCGTTCGATACCTGAAGACCTGCATTCCTTGCCGCTCCTACTGAGGAAGTGATTGCAAGTACGAATGTGGTCATGGATGTCTTTGCTATAGTCGGGAGCTTTGTCATGCCCGTCTGGATTGCTGTGGTAATGCCTGTTGCCATTGTGGTGGCCGTTGCTACAGCTGTAGGTGATGCTTTTGTGAAGCTGTCTACAAAAGCCGCTACCGCATTAGCTGCCATGTCTTTAAGGCCGTTCAGTCCATTCTTTACAATGTCCACTCCGGCTACCATGTCCTGCATTGCCTGCCCTGCTGCAAGAGCTGAGTCGCATATAGTTGTCACCGCTCCGGCCACGAGCTCCATTGACGCTCCGAGGAGTGCAGCTGATGCCGCAGATGTCGCAAGTGTTACCGTAAGACCTAAGAGTGCAAGGTCAAGCGCTCCGATTGCCAGTGCCAGGGCTCCACAGGATACTGCTCCGGCTGCCATAGGTAAGAATGCTACTCCAAGAGCCGCCGCTAGTGTAGTAAAGCCGATTGAAGCTGTTGTAGCTACTGCTCCGATTCTCTGAAGACCTGTCGCACATGCCGTGAAGCCTGCTCCGAGAAGCGTTATCGCTCCTGCAAGCAATGTAAGGGCCCCGCTTAATACTGCTACGCCTGCTGCCGCTACAAGTGCTCCTGCTCCGGCTGCAAGTAAACCTGCTGCCATTGTCAGAAGACCCGCTCCGGCTACGACCGCTGCCGCGCCTCCTGCGATTGCGCCGGGCGCAAATATGCCCATCGAAACTCCGAGGGCTGCGATTGCCACAGATGCGGATAAACCATATTCCGAAATTGTAGGGAGCTGAGTGGCAAGGATTGCCATTCCGCCGCAAGCCATAAGTACGCCTGCTCCTACGAGCGCGATTGCCGCTCCGAATGCTATAAGACCAGCTGCTCCGGCTGTGAGTGCCGGTGCTACGGCTGCCGCTCCAAGTGCAAAGCCTGCGATTGCAATTACAAGTGCTCCGAGTGCGATGGCTGCTCCGGGACCCGCTTCTGCAATTCCGATTGCCGCCTGTGCAAGTAGTGCAAGACCGGTTGCTGCGAGTAAAATACCTGCGCCCGCTGCCACAAGTCCGAGTGCATTGGATGATAATGTGCCCATTGCTGAACCTGCTGAGGATACCGGTGCTGCCGCTGTGCTTGCCGCTGATCCGAGACTTGTAAACTTGCCGATTACTCCGGTAAGAGCTCCGCCTACCTTTGATGCGATAGGTGCGATAGACATTGCGAACTTGCCGACCATCAGTGCTCCGATTCCTGCAATGACTGCTATGGTACCGGGCGATGCGTTCTGAAGTGCATTGCTTATCGATGTCATTACCTGTGAGCCGACGGAAGCCCAGTCGATTTGTGACATGGCCTGTCCGATGCCGTCCAGTAATGTGATAAAACCGTTTATGATGAGATCGATATTTTCAACCAGCCCGGTCACGAGCATGGTCACGATCTGAACCGCCGCAGTGATCATCTGAGGCATGATAACCGGGAGCGTCTGGAAAACGCCCTGAATCACGCCCTGAAGAAGAGACATTCCGACTGTGAGAAGCGTCGGAAGCACTACGGGAATGTTTGATGCTATTGCCGAAACCACAGAAGTGATTGCTGTGGTTATTGCTGTCTGATTTGTTGATATAAAGGTCCCTACGCCTTCAAGCAGAGTATTTACCGCTGTGGTGATGTCCGGGAGCTTCTGTATGATCCATGTTCCGATATTGGAGAATAAATCCATTACCGCAGGTCCGATTGCGGAAAAACCGCCTTCCTGGAACGCTGCTGCAATTCCCTGAACACCTTCGTTTGCTATTCCGGTGAGTTCTGCGAGTGGTCCGCCTACTCCCTGATAGATCATAATGCCCAGGTTAGACACTGAGTTCTTGAGCTGATTGCTCTTGAACTGAAACGTGTCTGTCATGGTCTCGTATGCGGCCGCTGTGGTACCGGTAGATGTCTGTAAGGTATTAAGGTTCTCATTGAAAGTATCAATACCCTGTGACATGATAGCCGCTGATGCCTTGCCGGCTTCCGCGGAGCTCCACAGGTTCATCATTGCCTCTGCGTCACCGTCGCAGCTATCGGATACGATCTGAAGAACATCTGCAAGAGAATATCCTTCTGCCATAAGGGTACCGAAAGACTTTCCGGTCTTTGATGTGATGATCTGTCCTACAGCTGTTCCGTTGTCTGCCAGTTCCTTGAACATGGAAGACATATATGTGGTTGCTTCGGCTGTGTTAATACCGTTCTTTGTAAGGGAAATATATCCGGATTCGATATTCTCCAAAGAGATACCGTATGCGCCACCTGTTGCGATTGCTTTACCCATTGCAGCGGATAATTCCGCCACGGTTGTAACACCGAGATTCTGGGTAGTGATGAGCGAGTCTGAAATATGAGCCGCATCCTCGACGCTCATGTGATAAGCGTTCATGGCTGTGGTCATAACCGATATAGAAGAATCGAGATCGGCAAAGCCGGCTGTTGCGAGCTGATTTGCCTGGTCTACAAGTGCCATTGAGTCGGTCATGCTTGACCCGGTTGCGGATATAACAGAATAAACCGCTTCATTTATCGTATCGGCTGACTGAGCGGTAGCATTTGACATAGACAGAACCTGTTTTGAAAATGCTTCCATCTCTGCCGCTGTTCCGCCGGAGATAGACTGAACCTTGGCCAAAGAGGTCTCAAAGTTTGAGCCCACTGCTATAGCTGAAGTGGCAATATTACCCAGAGCATGAGCCGCACTGGTAGCCATATTGGCAATCATGGTGCCTGCTGCCACCGTAAAGGCAGAGATTCCACCCTTAAGACCACTCGACAAAAGACTTCCGCCGCTCTTGCCGGCTGAACCCGCCTCTTTGTTGATGATGCTCGATATGGATCCGCTGATACCCTTGGCGGACGGTATAATTTGTATATATGCCTGTCCTACTTCAGTTGCCATTGATTATCTTCCTTCTTGCTTCTTCAAAATCTTCCGCTGATGCGAAAGTCATAATTTCTTTCTTTTCTTCTTTTGTGAGAGCTTCAACAATAGACTTCGGCCGTTTTCTTCCCTTCTCTGCGTCCTTTGTTTTGGACCATACCAAAAGAGAGAGCCTGTCTACTGCCGCTGCCATCAATAAATCTTTGGGGGATACCCTCATCCCGCTTACCGACATTGCCGATCTTGAGTCTTCGCGGAGACCAGCTGCCAGTGTTGCCAGGAGCTTCACTGGTAGCTGGGTGTAATCATATATGTGATATACTTCCGCAAAGTCACATATCAGTGCTTCTTCGTCGTTTTCAAGGTAGCGGATGAGGACTGCGAGTTTTTTTCTCCGATCTTCTCCCCGACCTGCATCTGGATCTCGTTGACCTCTTCGGACATGGCCTGCATTGTTACAAGCCCGTTCTCAGATAAGGATCTTACGTGTTCTTCCAGCGCTTCGGCCTGTTCCGGTCCGAGTACTAACTCTGTGACCGTTACGGTAAGTTCCGCATTAAGAAGACCGACCTTTTCAGGGTCGGTAATCTTCTTTGCGTCGTTTATCTTCTTAACGATCTTGGCGTAATCGTAGCTTCCAAAGACCTGTTCGTTGACCGAATACTTAAAACCGCTCTTTGTCTGTCCTTTTACCATCCTGTGCCTCCTTATGCTGCCTTGATGTACTCGTAGTGAGTGTTGCCGGAAGCATCGGGCATAGCTGTAAGAGTGGTCTCGTAGCCTACTACTTCCTCATCAGCGTATGTGATATCACCGATCTCGGAGATCTTGCCATCGGGAATGACGATTCTCTTGAGAACGCCGTTTCTCATGATCATGTCGAATACCCATACAGCCTCTTCCTGGTCTGTTGCATTTGCTGTAACAGTGATGCCGGTTGAGAGGTCGCCGGTGACATTGGAGTCTCCATATACAGCCTTCAGAACATCGATGTTCAGAGACTCGATAGGAGTAAACTGGAAGGTATCTGCCTTCTCAGACTGGTATGCCAGAACGACATCGCCGCCCCATGCCTTAACAGTGTCAGACTCGGGACTGTTGGTGTTCACAAGACCATCCTCAGAAAGATATCCGAGTGCCTTGAATACTGTGGTGTCGATTGCTGTAGATGCATCTGTAGGAAGGGTAGTTCCTAAAGGTGCTCTGTAGATTGCGCCGCCTGTGCGGGGTTTAGCCGCAGAAACATTTGCTACTGTGCTCATTTTACACATCCTCCTTGTAATATGTGATGTCATAGACCGCTTGATAGCGGTATTTACGGGTACTTGTGTCTGTGAAATTGTAATCGGAGTTCAGCTTCGAGCGTGTGATGCTGTCAAGCTCATCCGGTAAAGCGTCCATGACTTCCTTCACCTGCTCATTCAGCTCCATTGCGTCAAGCAATGAATCACCATAGGACTGAACCGCTACGGTTGCCCGGGAGAGCCTGTTGGTCAATCCGCTGCCGGTCTTTTCGATCAGTACGAATTGCGCCGGCGCATTTTCAGGATATTCCGCATAAGCCTCCACGGGGAGCTGTCCGTTCAAATATGCAATAAGTGTTGTTTCAATCATCCGCCCACCGCCTTTAAGAGAGTATTGTTCTTCTTGTTGTCATTGACGGCTTTCATGGTCGTTGCGGCTATTGCCGCTCCGGAACGCTCGGGGTATCTTACATCGTGCACTGCATATCCGTCTCCGCATTTTGCGAGTGCGCTCTGGGCTACCTTCTTGCATTCTCCATAAACGCCTTCCGACTTCAGGAGCTCTCTTACTCCTGCCTTATTAAGCTTGAACTGTACATTACTCATAAGCTTCTACCGATATCAGCTTGTTGCAAGGAATATGAGAGAAGCTGACAAAACTCTCTTTCACATCTCCGATTACTCTGTAGGGCTTGTTGTTGATCTTTACCTCGGATCCGGCCCATGTGTGAGCATCATCGTTCGGAAGGAATACCTCGTAAGCTATCCTTTTGCCCGATAAGTTCATTTCGCTCTCGATATCCTCGGAGCTGGGTGAACCTACTACGCATCCGGATACATCTTCCCATACTTCCGAATAGATCGGATGGTTCAAGGCATCCTTTCCTGTCTGTGTCCTTGTCTTAATTTGTATTGTCGTCTGATTTAGAACCATAGAATTCAATCACTCCATATTTCTGGCGCGTAAGACCGAGCCTCTTAAGCTCCGAGCGTTTGATGAACAATCCGCCGCCCGGTACCAGGTATGTTCCTGATACTGAGTATCCCAGTGCCGACTCACTCATCTGTGTCATCGGCTCGCCTTCCGTGGATGTCATGAGTTCTCTCATAACGACATCTACAGTTACGGATTTAGCAACTGATGCCAGATAGCTCGAATCCTCTACCAGCGCATCAAGGTCTTTCCCGACCTTTTCTGCCTCGAATCGCAAGGAATCACACACTATCGGTATGAGTAGTGCCGCCCTCTCCTGCTCTTCCGCTGTAAGAGGTCTCTTAAGCGCTATAATGTCATTTACTGTTGCATAATCACTCATTCTTCTTCCTCTTGGCTGTTGTGGTCTTAGTTTCCTTCTCCCCTTCAGCCCTCGTATTCTGTTTCGGGGCGGTCTCCTTGGCCACAGGCTCCCATCCGCCGCCTGTTATTTCACAGGCGGTCGTGATGGTCTGTCCTTTGCCGTTTACGTAGGTGAACATTACTGGTTGTCGATGATAGCGAATGCAGCGGGTACGAGGATGCTGAATCCGATATAAGCCTCTGCTCTGAGGTAAACCTGGTTGTGTCCCTGAAGATCTCCGAGGGTCGCATCGTTGTCAGGGTTACCGAACTCGATCACCTTAACAGGGATCTGCTTAGCATAGCCCCACTTGAAGCAGTTCTGGAAGTCACCGACGATTGTAAGGTCATCGGAGCCGCCGAATGCTACAGTGCCGTTAACCTGAACAGGAAGGCCCTTGATGGTTCCGGGAGCGGAGCCCCATGCGAGCTCAGGGAAACGAGGCTGAAGGTTATCGCTGCCGAGTGTAAGAGCTGCAAGAGCGGATCTGAAAGCAGGTGCCATTGCTGCACCGTTTACTTCCCACTCTGCGCCCTGAACTGCTGCGATAGCAGCCTCCATATGATCGTTAGCATCGCCGCTTGCTGTAGCGTGATGGATACGAGTGATAGGAACGCCGCTGGATACCTCTGCAAGGTCGAAGCAGTTGTTGCCGATAATCTGTGAAGCTGCTCCGGTTCTAGGGTTAACACCGTGGAATGCCATGATGTCGAGACCTCTTGCAAGCTTCTTTGCAAAGCCGTCTGTGAATGCCTCAAGAACTCCGAGCTGATAGTCTTCGTTCTCCTGCATGAACTCATCAGATACACGAGTACCATACTCAACCTTGAAAGGTACGATGGTTCTTGAGCCGATGGTTGCGCCGCCGTTGGACTTTGCTCCGTTCTCTGCTACGATATCGATCTCGGAATCGAGGTCGAAAGTGAACTCCTTGTTACCGTTGAATGCGATAGGTGTTGCTCCGCAAAGGTTAGCGATTGCTGATTTGCCCTTTACGAGGCTTACCATACCCTTAACAAGTTCCTCCGGAAAAAGGCCGGTTCCTTTAGAAATAATGCTGCTCATTGTAAAATCCTCCTTATGATTTTAAGCTGCTTAGCAGTGCCTGATAGCCTGCATTTGATTTGCCTGCTGCCCCGGCGGGTTCTGTACTCTTTGCCGGTGCCGCAGATGTCTTCATTTTGCCTATCGCTTCAGAAAGTGATTTAGCGTCTGCTCTGATGTCGTCCTCTGTCTCTCCTGTGAGACGGGATGCCAGAGAGTAATCAAGTCCTGTTTCGTGGGCAATCCTTGTTCTTAAGGCTGAGGTCTCGTACTTCTTCACGGAGCTTTCGAGCTCTGCAATCTTCTTGTCCTTCTCCTCGATACCTTTAAGCTTCTCGGTATAGTCCGCGATCTGCTTCTCATATTCCTCCGTTTTGGCCTTCAGGTCATCGTAATCAGCGTACTTTTCCGCTGTCTTCTTTGCCTGGGCTTCACGGTCTCTTGTGAGACGGTCCTTGATTGCTGCATCAAATTCTTCCTGCGTTGTGATAG
Organism: Bacillota bacterium; assembly: GCA_017619385.1. Lineage (GTDB taxonomy): Bacteria > Bacillota > Clostridia > Peptostreptococcales > Anaerovoracaceae > RUG13409. Next base: position 13,724 of record JAFZSM010000074.1, on the reverse strand, counting down.
GTGTAAAATCTGCCATGTTCTTATCCTTTCCCCACTTATCCGCGTGGTGAGCGTAAAATTGTATTAAAAAAGAGCCTTGTCGGCTCCTCTCTAATAGCTTACCTTTTGTTTCTTTCGTTTCTTAACACGGGTGCATGCCCAGTGAGCAAGTATCATGGAATCCATGAGGCTGATATCGATATCCTCCTTCAAGCTCTTAAACCCGAAACCGCCGTTTGAGCCTATGGCTCTCTTGTCACAGTTCGTAACTGCCTGGGTAAGTGATTTCTGCCCTGCATGCCTTATTTCTTTGGCTTCCAGAGCCTGCTCAAATACCGCATTGGCTGTTATGACCTCCTTGACTGTCGGAAGAACCGGGATAGGCTTTATCTTTGCCTCATGCATCTGCTCTTTCATGAGTTGCTGACCGCTTGCTCCGTCTATGATGACCTGTGCAATGTCTGCGGTCTTAAGGAACTTCAGCATCCATGTATCGCCGTTCCTAATCGGGCGGCAATCAATGGCTTCAACGAATATCTTTCCGGTGGCTGTTCTTACAGCGATGGACATTGATACATTCTCTCCGTCCTTACCGTACTTGATGCCTACACACAGTTTTCCGTCGAGCTTCGGAACATTCTTGACCTTGAGAGCTTCCCACTCCGCTTCCGGAATGGCTGACTTAAGGTCGTACTTGATCCATAAGCCTAAACGCTGGATATTGAAGTCAAGTGAATCGCCGGTAATCTCTGCGGCAATATCTCTTTCCTTCAGTGTTATTCCGAGCGCCGGGTTTGTCAGGTACCACGCATCCACATCGTGCGGATCGTGCTGAGATTCTACCGACCACTCTTCCCAGCCGGAATCTGTTGTCTTGCCTGCAAGGATTTCACTCCTTAGTCGGTTGAAGACATCTCCGGAGCTTACTGCCGTCGGCGGTGTTCCGAGCATGATTATCTGCGGATTCTTCGATGCTGTGACGATGTACTTAAGGGCGGTCTCCTGATCGTCCTGGTACTCCTGTGCCTCATCTATCACGAGCAGGTCATAGCCTTGGCCGAGTCCGACCTTTGATGTTCTGGTACGGTACTCGATGCGGCCTCCGCCGGTGACAAATATATGCTCTCTGCCGTTGGCTCTGAAGGTGTGCTCAATGGGAATGCCTGCCTTCTTGAGAAGTTCGTAAAGACATTCCCAGGAACTGTGCGCCGTATCTGTACGGTGTGCCGTATGGAGAATCTTTTCTCCGTGAAGCAATCCCCACATCTCTCTTGCATAAACCATCTCGGTCTTGCCGTTTCGTCTGGATACGGAATATCCAAACTTGATGTGAGTCCACAAGCCTTCAGCTGTGACAGCCATCATGTTCTTAAGAACGCCCTGCTGCCACTCCATAAGCTCTTTGCCGGTCAGTGCGTAGAGCTTCGCTGCCTCGTTTCCTTTGGTCTCCGTGTATGGAATTATCGCGGACTGAGTGGGCATCTGGCTTCCAATCCGTGCCATAAGCCCTCCTTTCTCAGTTCAGCGTCGTTCCCTTATCAGGTGATCTGTTCCTGCTTTTCATAGCGTCTCCTTGTCAAAGCATTTTGTGGAGCATATCAGAAAGAGCCTGTGTGTTGCTCTTTTCTCTGATCAGGTCCTGTGCCTGGTAAAGAATATCCTGTGCGTCTCTCACACTGATATGTTGTTCTTCCAGGCCGTCGATGATTGCCATTGCAATGGCTTTATTTCGAGCTGTGATTACTTCGTCCATTATTCCTCCTGATAATCCAATATGCTGAAGAGCTGCATTGCCAGGGATCCGGCAATGAGCGCCTGAAGGTGGTCGGATGCCTCTTCGGAGATCATCTCATCCTCAACCATGTTATCAAGGTCTTTGCAGAACTCATCGCAGGCCATCTTGTAGCCGATAAAATATTCCTTCTGCTTTTCGTCCTTAATATCCTCTTCCTTGTAGGCGGGATCCTCTTCCAGGGACTGCATCTCTCCCCATGCTGAAAGCTTCTGTTCGATAAGATCCTTGTTTTCGTCAAAACTTAATGCACATCTCATTGTCTTTATACTCCTTTACTGTGAATCCTTGATATATTGCATTTCCGAGAGCTTGTACCAGCTGCTCATTATCGGCGTAGTCGTTGTATCCCAGGTGTACGAATATTCCATGCACCATTTCATGGCAGAGTGTTTCTTTCTTCTCGTAATCAGACATGTCTTTGTTGATCTTGATCAGACAGTCCTTATAAGTGATTTCTCCCTGGACGGCACCGTCCAATGCGTTCTCGCATTCAACGACCTTGTGCGGTACTCCGCATATGTTTACAATCATTTAATTCTCCTTCGGGCATAATAAAAGCACCGGGGTCTCCGATGCTTTGTTGTCTATCTGATGGCTCGTATATTATTCTTCTCCGATAATATCAAGGATTGCTTCACACATTCTTCCTGTTTGATTTATCGTTTTATGTCCCTTGCCAAACCCTTCTCTCATCAGTTTTTTTGACACAGTGTCCTCTATGTCTGCCGCGTCTGAATCGGCCGATAATCCAAGGCTTATTAAGAATTTTTCCTGCATTTCATTAAATCTATTCTTCGCCATACCTTTTCCTCGTGCTCTTAGAGGTTTTCCAGACTGTATATTCTATGTCGTCCGATTCTTCTGTGCTGATGCAAACTGTTACTTTTCTTCCGATGAACTTTATACTTTCTTCTCCAAACTCATCAATTACAAGCTCTCCGCCCTCTCCATTTAACGGATTTGCTAAAGCATCATCGATGTCCTCGTCGCTTATTCCTCTCTCGATTGCCCTTTTTGCTGCATGCTTGGTTTTCTTGGCAAAAAACTGAAGGTCAAACTTTAACGGTGTGCTTTGGTATGTTTGGCTTCTCTGTATAATCATTCTATCACGTTCTTCGGCATTTCGCACCTGTTTTGTGTGAACATTTTGAACTTTTCCGCCGTCAATATATTCCACCACACAATCACAGTTTGCGTGTCGTCTGTAGACATCTCCTGGAACATTCGGGTACTCATAAACCCCCGCTACTTCCTGACACCATTTGCAAGTTTCTCCGGAGGTTGTGCGTCTTATTTTCGGTGATAATCCACTCTTGCCCTGAAATTCGACATTCTTTTGGAGCGTGTTATCGACCACATTCTTCGAGAATGTCTTAACAGGCTCATTCAGGAGCCAGCTGACTTCATCGAAAGGCTGTGAAGACACCCGATCTATGATGCCCTGTGCCCTTTCTTCGTCAAAATCGGGTACCTGTGCCTTTATTCCGATGCCTGCTGCCCTGTTTGCGCTTCTCTGTGCCTGTACTGCTGCCGCAGAAGATATCTCATACTCTGCCTGAAGCATCGGGCGGACCACTTTGTCTGCAATATTGTAATACATCATCCCGTCCGGGAGGACTTCAGGTGTGATATTCACTCCGAAAGACTTGGACAGAGCTTCCCCGACCTGAATTGCGTAAGAATAAGCCTCTTCATAGCTCTTTACGCCGTTTGCTATCTCATCTCTGAGCCCTGCGGTCTCTGCTTCAAAGCTCTGTTGTACTTTTTCAAGTAATTCCGGTGCTATATCTGTCATACATTACATCCCTAAAAGATCGTGCATCTTATCCTCATCGAGGTAACCGGGCTTTGCCTGGTTTAATTTCAAAATCGCATCGCCCAAAGCTCCGAGCTGTGAAGCGTCCGGTTCAAAGATCGGATCCCATGCTGCTTGTGTAAGATACAGTTGTTCACGCTGATAAGGGTAGTCATCTCTGAGGCATGCTGCCAGATATCCAGCATTGAGGAATGAAGAGCCAAAACACTTCTGTGCTTTGCGGGCCATCAGCCTCATACACTCATGCTCTGCCTTGATTGCATCTGAGCTTGTAGGGTTTGCTGTGTTTATGATCATGTCGGACATTGCAAGGCCGGTCTCTCTACAGAACTCTCCGGCAAGCATTGTCAGCTGTTCGTTGAACGGTGTCGGTGATCCGGCCTGGAACTGTCCGAGCGTCGGCTTGTCTCCTTCATCGTCTTTCGTGAAGGTGAGCATTGATGAGGCGCTTGCCTTCCACTTATCCATCGGCTCGGAGTCTTCTGCAAGTCCGGTAACATACTTCTGCGGAATTGAGTAATACTCTGCGGATATTTCCGACCTCTTGAGCGTTCTTGCGGCCATGTCGGAAAGCTCCATTGCCTTTCTGGATATCCTGGAATGACCGAAAGGTCTCTTTGCGTCGGGCTTATAAATGACCGGAGCAAGGAGCGGATACGGTGCCGGATTGGCTACCCTCTGAATCTCTTCTCCGCGCTCATAATAAATCGTCTCGTCTACTGTAAAATACGCATCGCGCGTTACTTCTTTAAGCTCATTTCTTTCAAGTACGGCATAGCCTTCCTGAAGGAGTCCCGTGAACTCATCGATGATGCCTGTTGCGTTCGCTCCGTCCACTACCTGAAGCCTCGGAATCTCTGATCCGCTGGGAGAAACCACTATAAAGCAGCATGAAGAGATCAAGGCGGAGAGGATTGCCGAATCATACAGTACATCGGGATTATTCATGTTGAATATCCCTGCGAGGTCAAAATTATCATTTCTCCATCCGGCAAACTGTAATCTGTCTGCCAGGGTATCGACCGCCTTTGTGCACCAGCCGTTGATATACCTTAAGGCCATGAGATCTTCCGGTGTCGAGATGCCGAAATCTCTTGCCTTGTGCTTCTGCTCGTAATAATCATACCTAAGCTCCACTCTGGGCGCTTGTCGTTCAGTTTTTTCTTGAGGTATTCAATTCCTTTCAGTTCTGCCATGTTTTATCCCTTTATCTTTTCGAGAATGCTCTGAAGCTTCTCCTCTTTGCTGTCTCCCGAGCCTTCCGGCGGGAATAATTTATAATATTCTCTTGCTGTAAGCAGGAGCTTGTCTTCCTCCATCATGATATCCTTCCGCAGGTTCTCGATGATCCTGACCAGCGGACTTGTTTTCTCTGTGCCTGCTGCCGACTCTGTGGTCATATCCTCCGGACCTTTAATCTCCGGAGAGAGCAATTCATAGTCGGCCACATATCCGGCATATCTTTTTATCTCATCGTCAAATTCGGGTAAATAAGTACCCAGATTCTTCATCTTTTCGGTGGTTTTTTGTGACCAAAACGTGACTAAAACGTCTCGTTCTAAGGTAGGGTCCTTTTCAGGGTCGTAATCCGCTTCCTTACTGCGTTTCTTTATAAAATTTCGTCTTATTTGCGCTTTCGTCATAATAATAAAGAATTTCCTCTTTCAAAAAAAATATTCTCGCGCGCGAGGTGTGTTTTTTTGTACAGTGACGGCGTGGACGTCAGAGCAGCCGGCGGGCGGGTCACCCTCCCCCGGTTCCTGAAATTCAATCAGCCGCCTTGTAATTTGCCCAATCAAAGCTCAACGGAAGATCCCGGTTGTTAGCCTTCTTTTGTGGTTCATCTTTGACTGACTGAAGAATCTTATCACTCTTCTGTCTGTTGCATGACAGATGAGCAAGCTGTAAGTTCTCTATCGCTGATGGATCTCCACCACGATCAATCGGAATAATATGATCAATGCAAGCGCTCATCGGATCAGGATACTTGAGCTTCTTGTTCACTGGTTTGCCACATATTCCACACACATCCTGTGACAATAATATCTTCTTCTTGTTCTTCTCGAACGATGACCGCTGGGGGCCTTCATGATCGGGGCGCTTCTGTCTCATGCCTGGGTATCTTTCAGAGGGGGGCGGGGTTAAATAAAACCGCTGCCACTTCCTCAGTTCCTTTCCTGTTCTCTCTCCTCGTATGCCGTGCACTGTGGGGCTACGGTATTCGCAGGGGCGGGGGTAATCACTACCCCTGCGGTATATGGGAGGAGGGGGAGGGTATTGAATATATGGGGGTATATCCGGGCAATACAAAACCCCGGGGGTCTTTCGGACACCCGGGGGTCTTTTGTAATCTACCTTCCCGATAGCATATTAACATAACATTCTCTATCACTTTCTATCACTTTTTGAATATATCTCTTCTGCTACCTTCATTCCCTTGCGGAAGTATCGCCACGCTGTAGCCTCTCCACAGGGTATCTTACGGGCTACATCCTCCATGCGTACCCGTCTATCTCCTGTCAGGTAGTAGGCTGCCAGTACCCTGCGGTACTCTGAGCATCTGATCTGAGCTATTACCTGATCAGCCGTATTGATGTTCTGTAAGAGAACTCTTCTTCGCTTTTCCAGCTCCTCGGTCAGCTCTGCCGCCTCTATAACCGCGTCCTCAAGCACGGATCCTGTCTTGTTGGTGTGAACTATAACGGGCTGTGGAAGGATAGTCTTAACACCGGCCCTGCTCATAATCACTTCTATGCGGTCGTTCAGTTCTTGGAGCTCCCGACGCTCTGATCTTATGTTTTCAAACAATTCCCTTGCGGACATATCATATCCTCCCTACAGATAGTTTCTGCCAAACTCTCTCATGAACTCCTCATGAGAGTATCGTTTCTCAAATTCCTGTTGTGCCAGAATGTGAAGCCTCTCGGCGTAATTATTCTGATCCGGTCTGTGTACGGCTTCCTTTGAGCCGTTTATATCGCCTTCGTGGTGTGCCTGGCATAAATACACCTTCAGGCCGTAATGTTCCGACTTCTTCCTGTTCGGTCCTCCGAATACGTGGTGTTCGTCTCTGTTCGTCCTTGGGGAATAGTCCCCAAGGAATCTCGAACAGATAAAGCATGTTCCTTCGCTCTTGTTGTGTAATATGGACTTACTCATGTTCTGTTCTGCCACCGTCCTCATCGGGCGGAAGCAGATCCACTGTCTCCCCGTCGGCGTATTCGGTTACTGTCTCGCGGGTCTCCACGGCGATCTTCTTACCGGAAGATGTCGTGTACATGCTGGCTGTTGTAATGCCGTCAAAATTGATTGATATCTTCTTGATTCTGCCTCTTGCGATAAGCTCCACGAATGGGACAAGAGCCTCGGCTGTCTTCTTTGACTTCTTGGCCACGATCAAATTGAGCGATGCCTTGCCGGTGGATACGAGGTACTGTACCTCTCTTTCCGCCTTGGCTCCTTCGCAATCACATTCGAGGGTGGCCTGATTGTTCAGGTCCTCCTCTGTCATGCCCTCGCTCTCCATGACCATCCTTGAATTACCGCAGAACTTGCAATATCCGATGTTTTTCATGTTCTCCTCCTAGAATGTTGACTTGTTTATAAGTGTTATGGTGTCCCGGAGCATATCGTTGACCTTGTTCCAGTTCTCTTTTGTGGTCTCCATGCCTGCGATGATGCTCTCAACCAGTTTCAGCTTATCAATGACCTGCTTCTGGAATGATGTCAGCTCCCTGTGCTCCGTTTCGGGTTGCGCCGGCGCAATTTCCTCTTCTACGCCTGCTGCCCCGGAGTCTTCTTCCGGGAGAGGGTCATCGGGAGACACATGTGTGATATCGGGGTCTTCTCCATCCGGGTAAGGTACTTCCTCGCCTGCTGTCTCTTCCGGTTCTTCCGATTTCTCTGATAATTCTTCCGTTTTTGGCTCTTCTTCGTACGCTTTTTGAGGTTTTTCGTTCGCTTTTTGCGGTTTTTTGTCCGTTTTGGGCTTTGCTTTTTCAGATACCGTCACTGCGGAAGTCTTCTTCTCTTCCACCTTCGGAGCGTGACTGAATGTCTCTTTGTAATCCGCCACAGGATCCGGAGTATCGCTCGGGTACTTGATGAAATAATCGAGTTCGTCGAATATCTGATCCCAGGAACACTCCTCTTTCTCATTTGTTCTGATGTTGATGAGAACGGGAGTCTCGCTCTGAGACTTGATGGAGAGCATCATTCTTCCCTTGCCGGGAATCCTGCCGATAAGAGCTGCATATCCTGCCGGAGCAAGTGCCTCATAGAGTTCTTCGTGCTTGCATCCGTCGTATACGAGCTTGTCGACCTCCTTGAACATCTCATAGTTCTCTTCAAGTGTCTGTCTTAAGACTGCTGCCAGATCGGAATCTCCTGTCGGGGCGGTCTCGCACTTTTCTATCAGGACTTCCATGTCTGAGGTCTTCTCTTCTCCCTTCAGCTGGGACTTGATTTCTCTGATCTCACCCCTCTTCATTTCCGGAGGGATTTCCTCGATGATTGAATCCGGGAGAGTAAGCATCTCTGCGAGCTTTGATGTCTCAAAGCCTGTGTACTTCTCATCCAGCATCATGGAATTGCCACCCAGGGAATATCTGTCATTGATCCCGATAAAGCGTGATGCTGTGGATGCGTCAATGTTGTATTCTGCCTGTGCAAAGTCTCTCATGGTTGTGTAGCCGGACTCCTGAAGGATACCGGTGTCACGGGCAACCTTTAAGAGGTATCCGATCTTGACTATGTTCTGGACCGTAGCCCCTACCGCCTGATCCATCGTGTTCTTGTAGGCCTCGTAGGTCTCAAAGGGCTGTTCTGTTATTTCGTACATGCTTTTGCTCCTTTCGTTTATGCTGTCTTTGCGGCTTTTGGCTTTGCTGTTATGGTTTTGGTCTCTCTTTTTCTTTTGGAGAGCTCTTTTGTATATGTCTTAAGCCATGCGTTAATCAGTTTTGCTTTGGGCTTCTGATCGTAGGCTCCGTACCACTGAATGATTTCTTTGTCCCTGATCTCTACTGTGATAAACGGAATGTCTTTCTTGTTCATCTCTCTCAGGAAGAGGATAAAGCTTCTTCCGTCGTTATGGCTCCTTAGATATCCGTCACCGCCGACACAGTGATGCAATATCCTTCCTTCCTCAACGATCTCGGCTGCATCTTTGGCCGGTCTGATGATGTAACCGCCTGCTGCCGCTGAATACTTTTCTGACAGCTTTTTGTACTTCGTTTTGATTTTAGGGAATCTCTCAAGCACTTCTGTCTTTCTCTTGTCCATCTTGGCTTTTTCGACCATTAAAATCATCTCGTCCCTGCGTCTTCTGAAGTCTGACGGGAAAAGGATTACATCGCTTGTCATATCATATCCTTCGTTTATCCTCATGGAGATGTAATCGTAATACTCTCTTCTGAGATCTTGGCGGCGGTTCCTTTCCTGCCATGTGGCTTTTTCTCCCGGCATCCACATCTTCTGCTTCTTCATGTAGTTTCTCATGCGGACCGGAGATATATACTTTAAGGCCTTTGATGCTTTCTCCCAGTCGGTTGAGTATGTGGCCTCTTTAAGGGCTTTGATTATCTCAAGTTCTTCTTCTGTCCAGTGGGCTTTAAGTCTTCTTTCGAGCTGATAAAGTTCGAGGGTTTTCTTATCGCCTTTCTGCTCAATCAGACTTTTGAGCCTGTCTTTGTTTATCCTGAGTCTGTCTTCTACCTTCTTTCCTCTCGGATTGGGATTGACCGGAATTTTTCTGACCAGATTGTCGGCGTATTCTGTGAGACCTATTTTGATGATCATCTCAAAGTCCGGATATCGTGCAGCTGCAATATAGTAATAAATGAGCCCACAATCATCTCTCCAGTGATTCATGATGGACGGGACCACAGGGACATGCTTAAACATCCCCGTCTTTGCTATCTCTTTATATGTCTTCGGAAATACGATGTAATACCAGTTTTCACCCACACAGCTCTGATGCCATTTCGTGCCGTAATTATCGTATCGTGACGGCTTTTGCCCTTTTTCGAGGAATATACGGTGATCTTCTGTGCTGCTGTAGTATGTATCCTGCCCTTGCCTTGTCTGTTGGGTTACGTAGTAGATTCTAAAGACAAAACGCTCATCGTCTATTTTTTGGCCGACACACACTCTGCCAAAACTGTACTCACTTTTTGTATGTTTGGCGGGTTTGTAGATAGCTTTTATTTTGCATTCCCGGCATACTGTCGGCATGTCTCTCTGTGGCTTCTCGATATCCAATGCCATGTCCTTAAAAGGATCCTCTGTTTCGATAGCTCTGAGCACATATCTCTTTCCGCATTCTGCGCAATGGCATTCCGCATAAGCTCCCTTACGGCTGTAATATATAAAATGATTGTGTGTGAACTGTTTTCTGGCGTACTCTTCGAGACCCTTAACGGGTTTTAGTTCCATGTTGTCCATTTATCTACCTCCGTAGTACTCTGCGATGATAGATTTTGCCTGTCTCATATCGGGCTCTCCGAGGGTTACTCTTGATGCACTCACGCCTGCTGCCTTTATGATCTCCTGGGGGACAGTCCACTGATTAGCGAAAGCCCACTTAAGGATTGCTCCGATGCATCCGGCAAGGGTCTTGTTATTTTCTCTGACCGCAATCTGCATATCGGGATCCTGTGATACCTGGAAGCGGATATAGCCTATCCAGTCATTCAGTATCCCTTCCGGCTTCAAGGCTTCTTCCTCGACCTTTAACTTTCCCAGAGCTGCCATGAGTGGAGATGCAAACTCTTCTGTGAGTCCGTCGGCATAATCCTCTGCGTCCATCTCATCAAGGCCGTTCTCAAGAGCGAGAGTCTTCAAAGACTGGATGTCTCCCTCTTCCTTCAGGCCTGCTGCCGCCTTATTCAATTCTTCTGTTGTCATGTTTCCAAACTTCTCAAACATAAACATTCTCCTTTCGTTGAATGAGCACCCTTGCGGGTGATGCTACTCTGTAAGCAGCCTCTCGGTTGCTTCCGGATCTTCCGGCAAGACAGAGATATGGTTACCGTGTAAATGATTGGCTATTTCTTTCCAGTACTCCACATGAGCTATGGGCTTTCCGTCTTTTCTTTTCCACCCTGAAGACTCCCATGTGTGGATACTGTATAACCCGTGAGTAAGATATCCGGAACTCGTGTGTACATACACATCGGATCCCTTGTTCGGAAAGAGGCGCTTCATGGTAATGTGCAATGCTGTTATTTCTGCCAGCCTGTCTCCGCCTGTTACTCCTATTCCTTCCGGAGCCCACTTTGTTTCTCCGTTTACGACACAGGACAGAGCTCCTACTGCTATACCTCTCCTCTTTCTCGGTCCTTTTATGTCTGTTGCTATATAGGCATCAACTCGCATCTTCAACACCTCATCTTGATTATTGTGTAGCCGTAGAACGGCATCCCGGTAAGTTCTGATATTCCGCTGTACTCGGAGTCAGGATCCAGTCTGTAGCCTTTTGGTACTCTTGGCTTTTCCCGGAACTTGTTGGAGTAAACTACTTTCTTTTCCGGTTCCGGATGGATCAGGTTCTTTGATGGGTACCAGGCCTTGCCTACTTTCTCTCCCTGTTCCTCTACTACCTTCTCCGTACTGTTCGAGTATTTCATGAAGTACTCTGCTATCTTGGAATATTGACCGTCGCTCCCTAAGATCTCCACCTTCGGAGGGAAGCCCCATGTCCAGCACTTGGCAAAGATAAGAGCATGATTCCATGAGACCACCATGTGTATGTGTAGGGCTCCGTCTGACCCGTCCCCTTTCCTTCCTTTTCCCTTTTCCAGGACATACACGTACTTCAGGGGATAGTTATAGGACTTATACTCTTTCCTCAGTCTCCTCACAAATAGCTGTGCTATCTTTAGGAGCTCCTGATAGGACTGCGGCCTGTCTTCAGGTCTGAAGGTGCATGTGATCAGGCAATCCTCTCCATCTTTGAAGTTCGCATTGAGCAGTCTCCTTAACTTCTTTACCGCCTGCTTCTTGTTGGCTTTCTTTACTGCCTCCTTTGAGGGAGCCTTGTACTCCCCTCTTACCCAGTGCTTGCCATAGTGGTAGGAATAATACTTAACTACCTCTACCGTTCTCCCAGCCTTACATCTCTCTTCTATGTATGGCATATATGTAAAATCCTTTCCGGACGATAAGATAATAACTTTATCGAGTCACTAAAGCGCTCCCGCGCCTGCTGCCGGATAACAATATCTTGTATCTTTGAAAGATATGTGATACTATATCTGTGTTAGTTTACATAGTATCTTCGGATCAGGGAGGCGGGCGCCTCCCTTTTCCTTTTCCGTGATATATTTATCCTTGCTTTGCCAGAGACCGAATAGATTTCAATCTGGTGATCTTATTCTCATATCCGCCCTCCCTTCTATATATAAGAAGAAACTGCTGCCGCTGTTGCGGTTTCCTCCGATTTTTCCTTGGCTTCCGCTTCTTGCAGTCTCTTCATGGTTTCCACCGGCATCCGCATAAGTGATATGAGCTCGGCGGTACATTTTCTGCAATATATCCTGTTCACCTGTTCGGCCCAGGGAATGCATATCGTCTCCATGAAGCCTTCCTTTTGGAAGTACGGGATTATCTTTATCGGATCTCCCTGGATTGGTTCTCCGCAGAAGTCACATACATTAACCTTCATCTTCTCTGTCCTTTCCGAAATTCTTTAAGAACTCAGGTATCTCTATATGAAAGCTTTCTGTTCTTGGCTTTGGCTTCTCGTACTTAACCGGGATCCTTCCTCTTATGGATTCAAATTCAATGGTTGCTCCGGTGCTCGCTTCCCATCCTTCAAGGAAATAGGCTTCATCCACCTGTGAGAGTGCTGCTAAGCATACCTCCATGATCTGCTTCCATGTGAAGGTGTCCGGGAGAGCTGCTGCCAGGCTCACAGGATTAACTACCTTGTAGCCTCTCCGTTCGAGCTTTGATTGCGCCCGCGCAAATTTCCATTTGTAATCCGGATCGTTGGTCACGGGTCCGGCGATGTACACTGTCTTTTTTTTCATGCCTCTTCTCCTCCCTATTTGCCGAAATAATTCCCGCCGCACTCAAAGCACGGGGTTCCGATGTATCCTGTGCAGGTGAAGTAGATTATCTCTGTATTCTTTCTATCGTTGAGTTCTGATATGACACAGCCGTAATCGAGGGGGGAGGGGGTAATTTCCCCGAGCCTCTTGGCTGTAGAGAATTGACCGGGTGCTAATATGACCTCGGAGATTGTATTATCAAAGCGAGGATCATCTACCCTGTTTAGAATCACGTCCGCCACGTACTGCTTGCCTTCCATGTCGTCCGCGTAGGTTTCGGCACATACAATCTGTGCCATCATTTCGAATTCTTCTTCACTGATCGTGAATAGAGGTTTTTGCTCTTCTTTTGGTTCTTCTGTGATGATTTCGGTTTCCGTTGCCACGAGAGGGATAAATTCTGCTTCAGCTATCATCTGCTCCTCGTGGATCTCTCTTCTTATCTCAGCTTCCCTTTCGCGGTTCTTTTCCTGCTCATCCCCTGCATACAGTGCCCACGGAAGGCCGATCATAATACCGATAAATGCTGATATGAGATTGTTTTTCCAACTTTGTTTCATAAATCCTCCCTTATTCTCCCTGAAGAAGTAGTCTGAAGGTCTCCCTTCCTTTTGGTGTGATAAGCGTCTGGGTACCGGCATGATCCGAATACCTCGCGCTATATTCCTTCAGTTCAAATAACCCTCTCTGTAACTTATCTGAATACGGCTTAATTACATTCCGCTGATCTCTGTAGATGTATCTGTGAGCTGACAGCCATTCAATGAATCTCTTTTCCCCTATTCCGAGTTCCTTGGCTGTATCCCTGAATGACAGGTTGAGCTTCTTATCTACCAGGGCATCAAAGTAATCTGCCTTCGGTTGCATCTCCTCGATGCGTGTGTTCAAGGTTGCTATAGTGTGGTCTGCCAGCTTTAAGGCTCTGGCCAATACCTGCTCCGGAGAGTTCCACGCCTTTTCAAGGTCGATAAAGTACTGTCTGATCAGTTTTCCTTTGTCGGTTTTGGACATCATGCAGATGTGTTTTGCCAGGTCGACCGGAAGATCGTAGTCGGTAAGCTCCATAAGCTGTATTCCGCCG
>JAFZSM010000009.1 GCA_017619385.1 Bacillota bacterium | reverse complement strand
GTAGGACCGGTTGTTCTTCTTGCGATCTATTTCCTGGTGCGTATTTTCGCGCTTGGAGCAAGTCTCGCAATGACCATTGCCTGTATCGTGCTGTGCCTTTTGCAGCTCTTCGCTTTTGTCTGGACATACACGGGAAAACTGAATTCTCAGATCCCCGCCTTCATAGCATGGGTGATCCCCGTGCTTTTCGTGCTGGACAAAGGATTCCTCCGGTATTTCAGATATTACTGGAGAAAGTATCCGTTCATGATCATAACGGATATCGGCGCATGGCTTGCCGTAGTGTTCGTCATTCTGGCGTCTAAAAAGATGGCTCCCTGGCAGGAGGGAGACCCCTACAGGCGCAGATACGGCGACCGCATGGAGGGCCGCAGAGTATACGGTATAGTTCCCATGTCGAAGCTCACCGCATACTTCATGCCCACAAGAGTAGGATCTTCCAACTATATCAGAGACAGCATAGAAGTCTCCAATATCGACAGGTACATCCATGAAAAGCGCCGTCAGGGGCTCAAGCATTTCGGCCTTACCCACATGTTCCTTGCAGCTTACGTCAGAGCCGTGGCAGAATATCCTGCCCTGAACCGCTTCATAGCGGGGCAGAAAATATACCACAGGTTCGATATAGTATGCAGCATGGTCATCAAGAAAGAGATGAGTTCAGACAGTCCCGATACTACGATCAAAGTGAAATTCGATCCTGCCGACACAGCTGCCGACGTATACGAGAAATTCAATGCAGTCGTTCAGAGTGTAAAGGAAACACAGGAGCTCAATACCGGATTTGACAAGATAACGAGAGTGTTCGACGTCATACCGAGCCTTCTTCTTTCTCTTGTTGTATGGATATTGAGGATCATCGACTATTTCGGATGGCTGCCGGTGGAGATACAAAACCTTTCTCCTTTCCACGCATCCATGTTCATAACATCCATGGGATCTTTGGGCATACCTCCCATCTATCACCATCTCTATGACTTCGGCACCATGCCGGTGTTCTGCGCTTTCGGAGCCAAGCGTACGGAAAAGACCGTCAACGCTCAGGGCGAACCGATTTCAAAAAAATACGTGGATTTCACCTGGGTGACGGACGAAAGGATCTGCGACGGATTCTACTATGCCGCAGTACTGAAGAAAATGAAGAGTTATCTCCTCCATCCGGAAGTCCTTGATGCTCCGCCGGAAGAAATCAAAGAAGATGTGGAATGATCAAGCTTTTCAGCAACATTTAAATATATCGGAGATCGTCAAATGAGCACACTGTTTAAAAACGCAGACATACTGGTCAGAAAAGAAGGGAAGATAGGCTTCCTTCGCTCTGCATACCTGGGAGTCGATGGAGCATATATAGACTATGTTTCCGAAAAAGCTCCTGCTAAAGAATATAACGCCGTAAAAGACATGTCGGGAAAGCTCCTCATACCGGGACTTGTGAATGCGCACACCCATACGCCAATGACACTTTTAAGGGGAGTGGGCTCAGGGCTTCCTCTTCAGCGCTGGCTTTTTGAGGCCATATTCCCTGTAGAGGACAAGATGACAGCAAGGGACGTGGTCATAGGAGCCCGTTTTGCCATACTTGAAATGCTGGCATGCGGTACAACCTGCTACCAGGATATGTACTGGGACTACGGAGAACTGGCGCCTATGGTCCTTGAAAGCGGTATAAAGGTCAATGCCGGAGCGGTGCTCCAGATGAACGATCCTTCCGCGCAATGGGCAAAGGACTTCTTTGAAAGAAGGTTCGCAGCTACCGAAAGATTCTTCAAAGAATACAACAACGCAGGAGACGGACGCATCCACGCCAATATGCAGATACATTCCGAGTACCTGACGGTAGATGAAAGCCTTGAAAGATGTGCGGAGATGATGCAAAGATACGGCATGGAGGTCCACACTCACATATCCGAAACAAGATCTGAACACGAGGAATGCATAGGACGCCATAATGAGACGCCTATAGCTCATTTCGAACGCTTCGGACTTCTCGACACCGGCGCCGTATGCGCACACTGCGTGTGGGTATCTGATGAAGATCTGGACATAATGGCAAGAAAAGGTGCGACCATGGTCCATAATCCGTCGAGCAATCTTAAACTGGGCTCAGGTATAGCCCCCGTTTCAAAAGCTATCGCAAAGGGAGTGAACGTGGCTCTCGGTACAGACGGTACGGCAAGCAACAACAATCTCAACATGTTCGAGGAGATGCACATAGCTTCCATACTTCAGAACGGAGCAAACAACGATCCTCTTGCGCTCAGCGCCCAGGAGGCTTTCGATATGGCCACGATAAACGGATACAAAGCCCTGCACAGAGATGACTGCGGAGAACTGGCCGAAGGGAAGAAGGCGGATATAGTGGCCCTTGATATGGATAAGCCGCACCTTCTGCCCGATGCCGACACCCTGGCTCTTCTTGTATACAGCGCCCAAGGGTCAGACGTTTGCATGACCATGGTCGACGGAAAAGTGCTCTATGAAAACGGCGAGTACAAGACCATAGATGCCGAAAAGTGCAAAACAGAATATCTTGCTGCGGCAAAAGCGCTCCTCGGCTGATGTGAAGCCCATGTGAAAAATATCCGTAAGGCTATTGTTAAACAGTTGTTTTAGATATACAATAACCATTGGACAATATAGTATCGAAGTGTGTATTAATATATATAAGGAGGTACACGATGGGTTTTTTAGACGATGTTAAAGATTTAGGAAGCAAAGCTCTGGAAAAAGGCAAAGAAGCTGCAGATACAGCTAAAACAAAGCTGCAGATCACCGAAGCTGAAGGCAAGATCAAGGAAGTTCTCCTTGAGGTCGCAAAAGACATCCTTGCAAACAAGCCGGAGATCCTGGAAGCAAACTATGCTGAGCAGTTCGGCAAGATCAAGGAATTCCAGTCCAAGATCGAAGAGCTCAAAGCAAGTCTCGTAAAGTAAAAAAGCAACATTTCTTCATATATCGGCACCGATTTTTATCGGTGCCGGTATTTTTTTGTTGTATAATATATACTGTAGTAGTATGTGCAGGCTGCTTTGCAGCATGATAGATAAAAGAGAAAAAATGGAAAGAACTCATTGGTATAAGGACAGAGTCTTCTATCAGATCTGGCCCAGAAGCTTTAAGGACGGCAACGGGGACGGGATGGGAGACCTCTACGGTGTCCTTGAAAAACTGGATTATCTGAAATCCCTCGGCATAGGCGGCATATGGTTTTCGCCCCTTTACGTCAGCCCCGGAGTGGACTGCGGCTATGATATAGCCGACTATTATCATATAGCTCCGGAATTCGGAGGTGACGAGGCTTTCGATGCGGTACTCAAGGCTGCCCACGAAAGGGATATCAAAGTCATAATGGATCTGGTCGTGAACCACACAAGCACTGAGTGCGAGTGGTTCCAAAAGTCCAGAAAAAGGATAGAACCGTACACCGATTACTATATCTGGCGTCCCGCCAAAGCAAACGGCAAACTGCCCAACAACTGGGATTCGGAATTCGAAGGGGACAGCGCATGGGAATGGGACGAAGAAAGAGGGGAGTATTATCTCCACATCTTCGCCATCAAGCAGGCTGACCTCAATATGGACAACCCTCTCGTAAGGGAGGAAGTGAAAAAGATACTCAGGTACTGGCTCGATAAGGGCGTGGACGGTTTCAGAGAAGACGTCATCACATATATCTCAAAACCCGAAGGACTGCCGAACGAACATATACTTCCCGTACACAAGGGAATCACCCAATACAATATGGGGCCTCATCTGCACGAATATCTGGAAGAGTTCAAGACAGAGGTTTTAGACGATTACGATCAAGTGACCATAGCCGAAGCTACGCTCATAAAACCGAAGAAAGCCTTAAGCCTCATAGGCTACGGCCCCGGGAAAGTCCTGGATATGGTCATACAGTTCGAATGCCAATGCGGAGATTGTTTCCTTACGGATTACATTCCTCTTCCGTTTTCCTTAAGGAAGATGAAAAGAGCCTTCAGAAACTGGCAGGAAAAGCTTTACGGCAAGGCCTGGAACATGCTGTATATAGAAAACCACGACCATCCCAGAATGGTTTCGAGATACGGTTCTGAAAAGTTCCAGAAAGAAAGCGCCAAGATGCTTGGCGCCATGTACATGTTCCTTCAGGGAACGCCTTTCGTTTATCAGGGCCAGGAGATAGGAATGATAAACTGGCACCCCGAAAATGAAGACATGTACGAGGACGTACAGACCAGGAACCACCGCACCCATCTTCCGAAGGACAAAAGACTCAGACTCCTCTGGAGAGCGTCGAGAGATTCCGCCAGGACTCCGGTGCAGTGGACGTCCGGACCGCATGCCGGTTTCTCGGATACAGAGCCTTGGTTCTACGTGAATGAAAGAGCAAAAGATATAAACGTGGAAGATCAGGAGAAGGATCCGGGTTCCGTTCTCAATTTCTACAGAAAAGCCATAGACTTAAGATTCAGCCTTCCCGTCATAAAAGAGGGAAGATATACGGAATATATGAAGGGGTCCAGCAGTTTCTACGTTTACTCAAGAGATGACGAGTATCAGAGCGTTCTTGTCATGTGTTCGTTCAAAGGACACAACAGAAAGCTTAAAGTCCCTAAGGAATTCGACCTTTCAAAGGGCGAATTGATACTTTCTAATTATGAGGTATCAGATAGCGGTGAAAAAGTTACCATGAGACCTTATGAGGTCAGGGTATATCTTTTTGAATAGGTATATAATTTAAGTCACATATATATTAAGAGAGGATCACGAGATG
>JAFZSM010000073.1 GCA_017619385.1 Bacillota bacterium | reverse complement strand
TTTTTTCACTCCCGTCTACGGGAACCATGACCTGCATCTTTCCTCTGGAAATGCGGATGATGTAATAAGCCCGGGTCTCTCCGAGCACCTGCCGATCTTCGATGCTTTCGATCACACCGGCTCCGTGCATGGGATATACCACAGGATCGCCTACTTTGAACATTTGACACTACCTCCGTATTTATTTTACACAAAACACGGTCAAATGTCAAACAAATAATTATACTAAAAATATCACAAGTGTCAACTACAGATAATAAAAAAATGCCGCATAAAATACGGATTTTATGCGACATGTGTGTATTTAGTCTATTTTTTTCACGTCTATTCCGATTTTATGGCCGTTGATGTCGACCTTGTCTGAAATATTCGTAAATTTTACGGAATTTGCCAAAGTTTCGCTGCAGATATAGTTTTTGAAAAGTTCTGCGGCAGCTCTGACTTCATCGTCTGCATCGAGGAAGATAGCTATGCGGTCCATCATCTCGAGATCCTTTGCCTTTCTCAGCTGCTGTACCTTCGACACGATCTCTCTTGCAAGACCTTCATCGATGAGCTCCTTTGAAAGCTCCGTATTGAGAATGACTGACACTCCGTTTTCGTGAGCTACGTCGAAGCCTTCTTTTGCGGATACGGCAGAGCTTACCATATCGGCTGTGATCTTGGTCTCCTCTCCGTCCAGGACCAGGACTGCGCTTCCGTCCTTTTCCAGCTGCGCAAGGAATGCCTTTGGATCTGCCTTTGCAATGGCTGCTCCGAAAGCTTTGATCTTAGGACCCAAGACCGGACCTGCAGCCCTGAAATCGGGCTTTAGGGTGTAGTTGATATATGTGTCCATGCTCTTTTCGAAGACCACGTTCTTGACGTTGAGTTCTTCCTTGATGAGCCCGGCCATATATCCTATCTTCTCTTCGTATGCTCCGTCAACAAGGAGTTCCGAAAGAGGCTGGCGGACTTTCAGCCTGGTCTTTTCTCTAATGCCTCTTCCCATGGTCACGATCTGGCGCACAAGGTCCATCCTTTCCTCAAGGGCATCGTCGAAAAGCTTTTCGTCAGCTTTGGGGAAATATGCCAGATGGACTGATCTTTCTCCTGTGAGGTTCATATACATCTCATCGGAGATGAAAGGCGCTATGGGAGCTATCATCCTTGCAGTTCCGCAGAGTATCTCGTAGGTCGTTGAGTAAACGGCTCTCTTATCCTCATCCATGCCTTCTGCATAGAATCTTCTTCTTGCGCGGCGTATGTACCAGTTAGAAAGATCCTCGACCACGAAGTTCTGGATCAGATGAACGGCCTTGTTGTGGTCATAATCATCCATCGCTTCTTCCACATCTTTAAGCACGCGGTTGTACTTTGACAGTATCCATCTGTCGAGTTCAGGACGCTTGTCATAGTCTACGAAGCACTCGGATGCGTCTATGTCGTCGGTATTGGCATAAAGGGTAAAGAAGTTATATACGTTCCTTAAAGTTCCGAAGAACTTGCCCTGGATCTCCTTGAGTCCGTCTTCGTCGAACTTGGTCGGAACCCATACGGGAGATACGGATAACAGGTACCAGCGGGTGGCATCTGCCCCGTATTTATCGAAGAGCTCGAAGGGGTCTACGGTGTTGCCTTTATGCTTTGACATCTTCTTTCCTTCCTTGTCAAGAACGAGGTCGTTTACGAGCACGTTCTTGTAGGGAGCCCTTCCCTTGATGAAGGTGGAGATGGCCATGAGGGAATAGAACCATCCTCTCGTTTGATCTATTCCTTCGCAAATGAAGTCAGCAGGGAAGTATTCCGTGTCGAATTCTTCCTTGTGCTCAAAGGGATAGTGCCTCTGGGCAAAGGGCATGGCACCTGAATCGAACCAGCAGTCCATGACCTCCGGCACGCGGCTCATCACGGCGCCGCAGTCTGGGCACTTGATGTGTACGTCGTCTACGTAGGGACGGTGGAGCTCTATGCTCTCGTCTATATTTTCTATGGCCTTTTCTGCCAGCTCGGCTCTTGAACCTATGCTCTCAAGATGTCCGCAGTCTTCGCAGCGCCAGATATTGATGGGAGTTCCCCAGTAACGGTTTCTGGATATAGCCCAGTCCTTTACGTCTGCGAGCCAGTTTCCGAATCTTCCCTCTCCCACGTAATCGGGGTGCCAGGATACCGTGTTGTTGTTTGCGACCAGCTGATCCTTAAGATCTGTCATCTTGATGTACCATGAGGGTTTTGCATAGTAAACAAGAGGAGTGTCGCAGCGCCAGCAATGGGGATAGTTGTGCTCCAGCTTTTCTTTTGCGTAGAGTTTTCCTTCTGCTGCAAGCCACTTTATGATCTCAACGTCAAGGCCTTCCTCCATGATGAAACGGCCGGCCCACGGCGTTGCCGTATATTTTCCTTCTTCGTCTACGGGATTGACCACAGCAACTCCGTATTTCTTTCCTGCTACGTAGTCGTCTTCACCGAAAGCCGGAGCGCAGTGTACTATACCTGAACCGTCTTCAGTGCTGACATAGTCGGCAGTGCCTACGAAGAACGCTTTTCCGGGCACTTCGACGAAGGGCATGAGCTGTTCGTATTCCATGCCTTCAAGGTCTTTTCCCTTGTATCTTTCAACTACATTGTACTCCCCCTGAGGGCCTAAGGCTGACTCGAGCCTTGCCTCTGCCAGGATGTAGTACTTGCCGTTTTGCTCGGCCTTAACATAGTCCACTTCGGGACCTACTGCCAGGAATTCATTGGCTGCCAGGGTCCATGCCGTGGTAGTCCATGCCAGGAAGTAGGTATTTTCTTCACCCTTCTTTTTGAAGGGAACGTATAAAGACGTGACCTTGATCATTTTGTAGCCTTGAGCCACTTCGTGAGAGGCAAGTCCCGTTCCGCAGCGCGGGCAGTACGGAAGGACCTTGTGTCCTTCGTAGATGAGTCCGGCTTCGAAGAACTCCTTCAGTATCCACCATCCGGTCTCGATGTAATTGTTGTCCAGTGTGATATACGGATCGTCAAGGTTGATCATGTATCCCATCCTGTGGGTCATGTCGCGCCAGAGGGCTTCATAGGTAAATACCGATGCTCTGCACTTCTCGTTGAATTCCTTGATACCGTATTTCTCTATATCCTTCTTTCCCGAAAAACCGAGTTGCTTTTCGACTTCTATCTCCACAGGAAGTCCGTGGGTATCCCAGCCGGCTTTCCTGCCGACCCTGTATCCCTGCATGGTCTTATATCTGCACACGGAGTCCTTGAGGGTCCTGGCGATGACGTGATGGATACCCGGCTTACCGTTTGCCGTGGGCGGTCCTTCATAAAACAAAAAATTGGGCCTGCCTTCTCTGCTTTCCACACATTTGCTGAGAAGATCTTCCTCGTCCCATTTATCTGCCTGGGCCAGCTGGACTTCCGCTATTGGTTTGTCTGATAAATTCTTGTACATATTATCCACCTTGAGTATATTATTCTAACTTTTGGATTATATCATAAACGGTATTGGTATCATACCCCAAAGATGAGAGTTTCCTTACTATTTTTGCCTTCAGCTTGTCGTCTGCGCTGCCGGAAGGAGCCAACTTCCGCGCTGTCTTTTCCGCCCTTTCCCTGTCGCTTTCTCTATGCTTTGAGGCTTCTGCCTCTGCGTCTTCAGCTCCTACGCCTTTCCTTTTCAGTTCGCAGGCTATACGCCTTGATGAATAGCCCTTTGCGGCATATTTGTTTCCGAGGCTCCTTGCGTATTCGCTGTCGTTGAGAAAACCTCTTTCAAGAAGCCTTTCCACTGCATCTTTGCTGTCTTCTTCTGAATACCCTTTTGCCTTAAGCTTAGCTTTAAGATCCTCTGCGGAGTAGCCCCGAATATCGAGCATGTCAGCGCCTGCTTCCAAGGCGCTTTTCTTCATGGGAGCATCGTACTGAAACTCCTTTATCTCTATGGGCTGTGTCGCTCCGAATATGAGCCCTTTATATCTCTTTCCGTAAAGGGGAGTCTCAAGACAGCCCTTCTGCCCTTCAAGGACGCAAAAGCCCGAAAAGCCTATGGAAAGCCCCCTGCCCATGTACTTGGCATAGCTCTCTTTTTTGGTCCATATGGAGAGGAACTCTTCTCTCCACTCGCTGCTGACCGGCGATAAAGGAGCCAGGTATTCCCTTTCCGAAACATGGAGTTTTCTCGCGACAGCCGGCGAAACGGCTCTTGATACTTCTTCCATATCTATGCCCACGGGCCTGTCCGAAAAAGCGCAGGCCCAGAAGCGAAGAGTGTCGGTGATTGACACAAAGCCCTCTTCCACAAGAGGCTCGCCCTTTTCGCCGTGCCTTAAAACTTTGCCGCTTACGGCATAGACCATGTCTTCGGATCTGTATGCTCTGTTCTTTTGTTTTCTTATGAGGTATATGATCATATCTTGTGAAAAAGCCGCCGTTTTTGCGGCGGCTTGTAAGTCCTATTTGAAGAATCCCGGCATGTACCAGACCCACACCAGTATGTACCCCGCCATAACGGCGGTAAGGGTAAAGGGCACCGAATATTTCATGAAAGTCTTGTTCTCGACTTCGTAGCCTTCCTTCCTGAGTATGCCAAGGCCCGTGATGTTCGCAGATGCTCCCACCGGGGTGATGTTGCCGCCGAGGGTCGCTCCTACCAGAAGTCCGAAATAGAGGACGTAGGGGCTGAAAGGATATGCGCTTGAGAGCATGAAGTGTCCCGTAAGGACCGATACTACGGGAAGCATGGTGGCGACGTATGGTATGTTGTCTATGAAGGCCGATGCCAGCACGGACATCCACACTATTATGGTATATGCAAGAAGCATGGAACCCTTGCTCAGAGACTGTCCTCCGCATAGCTTGAATATGCCGTCTGCAAGAAGATCTATGATTCCCGCTTCCTTAATGGCTCCTATGACCATGAAAAGGCCTGCAAGAAGGAAGAGAGTGTAGTAGTCAAGTCCCGTTATGTGCTCTGTTACTTCCTTGAGCTGCTTTGTCCTGATGCCCTCTCTTACGAGAGCTATGACAAAGAATCCAAGGCATATGAGCCCGTTGGTGATCTCCGGTTTATACAGCTGCCCGGGCTGGGCCGTATCCTTGTAAGGGATGAAGGATGTAGCTATGAGAGCCAAGACCGTAAGGGCCAAAATGATGCCGGGCCCCTTGTCTTCCACTTCTGTCTGGCCTTGTATTTTGACGGGCTGATTTTGTTTTCTGAACATGAAATATATGAGAAGAGCGCTGAGGGCAGCTCCTATCTCCGTTACGAAAAACATGCCCGGAGTTCCGTCTATAAAGAAAAAGTCCATGAAGTCAAGCTCAGTGGCTTTGGCCAGAAGTATGGAAGTCGTATCGCCCACAAGGGTCGCCGCTCCCTGAAGGTTAGATGATATGGATACGCATATGATGACCGGCACAGGCGATATGTCCAGTTTCTTGCATATGGCAAGGGCAACCGGCGCTATCATAAGGACTGTAGCCACGTTGTCTACAAAAGCGGAAATGACCCCCGCAAAAACGCTCATGATTACTATCATCCATTTAAAGGACGATACCTTGCTCATTATGAGTTCGCCTATCCTTTTGGGCATCTCCGATTCGATGAAGAGCGTGACAAGGCCCATGATGCCTGTGATCATCATGAGCACGTTCCAGTCTATCTCGGAAAGCGCATCCACGGCGGTATAGTGAAAACCGTCAAGGACGCCCAAAGATCCGAGGATCACGAAGAGAAGCGCCGAGCCGCACGCTATAAAGGGCCTGTACTTCTCAAGGGAAAAGATCATCACGTAGGTGATGAAAAATATGACCAAACAAACTATCGTTGTTGTATTCATAAAGAAAAGCAGCTCCTACAGATATTCGTCATTTGCAGACAATCTCTTGACGACCGTGTAGCATACTACGAACATGCCCGCCACGAATACGACGAAGATGATTGTGGCAAATGCGTTGGTAAGGGTGGCTATGAAGTCATAGCATCCATGGATGACCGCAGGCATTATGATGCAAAGCCTCTTGCATTTCTGCGCCGCCTCCGTGTCTCCGCGGAGCTCGCAGCGCTTTGCAAGTCCGTACCATATACCCATGAAAACACCGAAGCATGCATGTCCGGGAACTGCAGTGACAGCCCTTACCATGGCCGTAGTCATGCCGTACATGAGGACATACTCTATGTTCTCCCAAAGAGCAAAGCCCAAAGATACGGTCACCGCATAGACGACTCCGTCGAATTTGCAGTTGAACTCCGGAGAATTCCAGGTAGCTCTTCTCAGGACCACGTACTTCGAAGCCTCTTCGGAAAGGCCCACTACGAGGAAGTAGAGGATGAGGTTGTAAAGGACCGTCGGTTCGCTGAAAAAGAAGCTGAGCACGTACATTCCCAGCCTTTCGCACATAACTGCGATAAATGTGGAGACTATGCCCATGAGGACCAGGTTCCTTATCATGGTGAATGATTCTCTCTCCAGTCTGTCATGTCTGTAGATGAATCTCAAAAGGAAAAATGCAGGCACGACAGCCGCGACTATCAGTATGATGTTCCCGCCGTAAAAAGAGGCAAGAGGTCTAATCATCAGAATCCCTCCTTCAAAACTTCTATTGCTTTATTGAGCTGCACGTCATTGACGAGAAAACCGTGCTCGTCATAACAATCTTCCGTAAGATCTATTTCTATATCAGGCGTTATCCCCACGCCGTGGATAGGATTGCCGTTGGGCGAAAGGTACTGAAGCTCGGTGTACTTG
>JAFZSM010000072.1 GCA_017619385.1 Bacillota bacterium | reverse complement strand
TCCCTTGTGAATATCTTGACGAGAAGGGAACCTGAAACGGAAAGTGTCTCGTTGATGATCTGGTTCATCTCGTCGCTCTTCTTCTGGCCTTCTGTTAGGAGGGCATAGCGCTTCTTGCCTGCGCTCTTTGTGGGCAGCACGAGAAGGGGTATGACCACTATTCCGACTATGGCCAGTTTCCAGCTCATGGTGAAGAGGGCTACCAGGGTAGTCACGAGCGTCGCTATATTGCTCACTATGGACGAAAGGGTGCCGCTTATGACAGAGCTTACTCCCGAGATGTCCGAGTTCATCCTGGTGATGATGTCTCCCTGCTTTTCAGTGGTGAAGAAGGAGTGAGGCATGTACTCCAGGTGCTTGTACATCTCGTTCCTCATATCGTATATGATGTGCTGTGATATCCAGGCGTTGATGTAGCTTTCCAGTATACCTATAAGCTGGCTTGCGGTCATGGCAGCAAGAGCCATAAGAAGAAGCTGTATGAGCAGCTTCATGTTCTGTCCCACAAGGGCCTGATCCACTATCTTGCCCGTTATGATGGAAGGCAGCAGTCCTACGCTTGCAGAAAGTATGATGGTGATAAATACGATTATGAATTGAAAAACATAAGGCTTAAGGTATGACAATATCCTTTTGATCAGTCCCTTTGTGACCTTCGGCACGTTCTGTTTTTCTTCTTCAGTGAGAAAGCCTCTCGGCCCAAGTCCTCCCGGTCCCGGCATGATGTTCACCTCTTTGTAAAAATGCAAAAAATGTATGTTAGCACTTAATTATATCTTTTTTCTTTTCTCAATAAAAGAGCGATACTGTGAAAAATGCAGCATGGAGGAAATGGTTGTAAATCGTTGTGAAATCCAAGCATTTGTGATACGATGAACGGACAGGCAGATATGTAAAAAAATATATCTTAGAGGAAACAGACATGGCATACTATCTTAAAGAGATCAACGAACGCTGCAGAAAAGATGCAGAAGGATTCATAGCGGAATGCGATGCGCTTTTTGAAAAGAATCTTGAACATGCGGCAGATCTGATACAGGCTAACCTTTCAAAGAGCCCCATAGTGCTTCTTTCGGGACCGTCCGGAAGCGGCAAGACCACCACCGCAAAAAAGATCTGTGAGGTTCTCAAAGAAAGAGGTGTCGTCACCCATGACATATCCCTTGACAACTATTTCAGGACAGTTAATCCCGAAGATTATCCGAGGACCGAAGACGGCAGCTATGATTTTGAATCGCCCCTTTGCCTTGATATGGATCTTCTCAACCAGCATTTCAGCGCCCTGTCAGCGGGTGAAAGAGTGTTCATTCCGAAATATGATTTCGTGCACAAAAAAAGAGCCATGAGCAGGGACAGAGCCCTGTCCCTTGGGGAAAACGAGATAGCTGTCTTTGAAGGCATACATGCCCTCAATGATGCCATCACCCAGATCCATCCCGAAGCATTCAAACTGTACATATCCGCGAGGAGCAACGTGATAGATTACGACGGGAAGCTTGTTTTCAAAGGCACCTGGATGAGGCTCATGAGAAGAACCGTGAGAGACTATTTCTTCCGCGGCACAGATGCAGCCGATACCCTTGCCCAGTGGGACAACATAAGAAGAGGAGAAAAACTGTACATATCTCCCTTCAAAGACAACGCTGACCTTCAGTTCGATTCTTCCTTTGCATACGAAGTACCGGTGATGAACAACATGGCAACCGAGCTCTTTGAGACCATGCCGGAAGACACTCCCAGGTACGATGAACTGGCACGCATACTTCCTGCCTTCGAACGCTTCGAAGATATATCTCCCGACCTTCTGGCTCCGGAAGCCCTCATAAGAGAATTCATAGGCGGCGGGAAATACGAGTATTAAAGAAAGGGGACTGTAAGATGAGAAGCAAGAAAAAACGCTCAGCAGCGTTCCACATACTTTTGAGCGTCATTGCGATAGTGCTTTGTTTTTTCCTGGGGATCTTTCTTGACAGCCAGCTGATGATAGGCGAAGACGGAGTGCCGGGACACGGCATGCCCTTCTTCACAATAGTGACTCCCGGTATCGCCATAGTCATATCGGCTGTCAGGATACTGATCTATGTCATCAAAAGAATAATAGACGACAACAGAGAGAGGAAAAGATACCTCTAGTCCTTTCCCTGCTGTTTGCACCATATATCCATTATGAGATCTACGGGAAGGTGTTTCACGAGCCTTACCTGTCTTCTGAC
Source organism: Bacillota bacterium (assembly GCA_017619385.1). Classification (GTDB taxonomy): domain Bacteria; phylum Bacillota; class Clostridia; order Peptostreptococcales; family Anaerovoracaceae; genus RUG13409. The sequence goes on along the minus strand of JAFZSM010000072.1, from coordinate 11,907 downwards.
GGGGGCTCCAAGTATGGACACCTTCTTTTTCTTTTTGAGATCGTCCATGGCCTGGTCTATGACTTCCTTGGCCGTATACCAGCGGTCCACGTATTTGATGACCTCGTCATGTTATGCTCTTTCCTGGAAATCGGTCTTTATCCATCCCGGGCATACGCACATGACGTGTACACCCCTTTTCTTAAGCTCTCTTCCTATGGCTCTTGAAAAGCTGAGGACGTAGGCCTTGCTGGCTCCGTAGACGGCCTGGTATGGTACCGGCTGCCAGCTTGAGTTGGAGCCCATGTTTATGATGGCGTCGCCTTCCTTCATATACGGAAGGGAGAGAAGGCAAAATGCGGTGAGGGCCTTGTCATTGACGTCCATGATGCCTAAGGTCTCGTCGAGGTCCATCTCTTCAAAGTCACCGAATATACCGTAGCCCGCATCGTTTATGAGCAGGGGTATCAGAGGCTTTGTCTCCTCAAGGAGATTTTTGTATTCTTCAAAATGATTTTTATCCGTCAGGTCCCAGGCCAGTACTTTAAGAGGCGTTCTGCACTCTTCCTTCAGGCTTTCAAGCCTTTTTTTGTTTCTGTCGATGACCCATATCTCATCCAGTTCGTACTCTTTGTCTACAGCGTAGACGAATTCTCTTCCCATGCCGGAGGCTGCCCCGGTAATGACTGCGATCTTCATGCTTTCTCCCTCGCATATATATTTAGTGATAGCTTTTGCCTATTGTAACACAAAAGCACTTTTAGAAGCACAAAAAAGACGTACAGGTTTTAGCCTTGTACGCCTTCATATATATTCGGGGGCCTTATGCCTTCCCGGTATTTTTGAAACTGATGCCTCCCTTTATGGGGGAGGCATCTTCTTTCTTGCCAGCAGTTTATCTTTGCTGTGCGATCTGTCTTGGGCGTATCAGTGATACAAGGCCCACTATCGCGAGAACAGGGAATGCGATCTGCACCAGTCCGGCTAGAAGGACGCCTACCAGTATTATGGGCAGGAATACTATGGTTGCAGCCAATCTCGCAAATCCCCACGTGGCGCGAAGACCGAAGGCAAAAAGCCTTCCGAAGACGCTGATCATCATTATTGCGAAAATCATTTCAAGCATTTCTTTTCCCTCCCTTCGCAATATTTGCTTTCGGGGGACCCCTTTTCAAAGCCCCTTCAAGCTTGTCTTAAGTATAGACCCGGGGCACGGGTATATAAATATCTTCTGCGAAGGATTAGCCCTTCCTATTTCTTCATCCTTGTGCAAAAGACCGGTTGCATGTGCCTCCCCCGGGCCCTTTGTCTAAATATGCTTCGCGCCTTGCAGTAATGCGCTTCAGAGGATATAATCAAGTATTATGGAAAAAATACTTTTTGATTCACATGCACATATATCGGACGAGGCATTCGAAGACGAAAAGGATGCCTTCATAGAGGAGATAAGGGCCTCGCAGCTCAAATACTGCATGGACATAGGCTCCTCCGTAAAGACCAGCATGGACTGCATAGAGTCTGCGAGAAAGTACGACTTTTGCTATGCGGCGGTGGGCGTTCACCCAAGCGAGGTGGAAGGGCTCACGGAAAGTGTTCTGGACGGCTGCCTTGAGTCATATATCACAGAGCCTAAAGTAGTGGCTGTAGGAGAGATAGGCCTTGACTACCACTATGACGACGGACCCTCAAGGGAAGAGCAGATCTACTGGTTCGAAAGGCAGATAAAGTGGGCTGTAGACCATGATGCGCCCATAGCCATCCACAGCAGGGAAGCAGATGAAGACACTATGGCCTGCCTCAAGCGCTGCGGTGCCTTTTCAAAGAAGAGAGCGGCGGCTTTCCCCAAAAAGCCCTCTGGAGGCGACGACTGCAGAGTGCTCCTTCACTGTTTCTCGGGATCTGCGGAGCTTGCAAGGCAGTATGTTAAGCTGGGGGCCACCATAAGCCTGGCAGGGCCCGTGACCTTTAAAAATGCCAGAAAGGCAGTGGAAGTGGCAGAGGCCGTTGATATGGACGACCTGCTCATCGAGACAGATTCTCCCTACATGGCCCCGGTGCCCATGAGAGGCAAAGTGAACAAACCCGTGTACGTGGAGTATGTGGCAAGAAAGATAGCGGAGATAAAAGGTATAAGCTACGAGGAGGCTGCAAGAAAGAGCCTCGCCAATGCCTGCCGCTTTTACGGTATAGAAGATTAATAACGGAGAATAAATATGAGAAACTGGCTTGAAGTAGATCTTAGCAAATTGCAAAGCAACGTGGATACGGTAAAAAGCGCCCTTCCCGAAAACTGCGAGATCATAGCCGTGGTCAAGGCAAATGCCTACGGACACGGCGAAGTCAATATATGCAGAGCCCTCGACAGCATGGGAGTGCGCCGCTACGCCGTAGCCTCTTTGGAAGAAGCCATGTATATAAGGGAAGAAGGGATAGGAGGGGACATCCTTGTCCTTTCATATATCGATCCCGAAGACGTGGCTAAGGCTGCAAACAACAACATAACTTTAGCTGCCATATCCTATCCTTACACCGAAGAGGTTGGAAGGATAGCGGCATCTCTTGGCCTCAATGCCAAGATGCACATGAAGATCAACACCGGTATGAACAGAGTGGGTTTTGACTGCAGGACCGATAAAGACCTGGAGCTCATAGCCGATGCTTACCGGGTGCCGGGAACTGAGTTCACGGGGATCTTTTCCCATTTTTCCAGTTCCGACGATCTTTCCGAAGGCGCTGAAGAATACACCCGTATGCAGCTTGCCAATTTCGAGAAGGTCCTGGACTTCCTAGAAAAGAAGGGTATAGACCCGGGGCTCAGGCACATAAGCAACTCGGGAGGAATAGGAAAATACAAGGAGGCAAGGTTCGACGCAGTCCGCTGCGGAGCCCTCATGTACGGATACAACACCGCTTTCGATGCACCCATGGACGTTCATCCCATCGGGACATGGAGGGCTAAGATTTCCTGCATAAGGACCCTTGAAGAGGGGGATGCGGTGAGCTATTCCCGCCACTATAAGGCAAAGGGCGGAGAGAGGATAGCCACCCTTTGCGTGGGCTATGCCGACGGTTACAAAAGAGCCCTTTCCGGAAAAGAGGACGGCCCCAGGGGCTTTGTCCTTGTGAACGGCGTGCGCTGCCCCATAGTGGGTAATATATGCATGGACCAGATGATGGCAGACGTTTCAGGAGCCGAGGCACAGGCCGGCGATGCCGCAGTGCTCATGGGCGAAGGATACACCGCAGACGATCTTGCCGATGCGGCAGGCACCTGCATGCACGATATACTGGCGTCCATAGGTCCCAGAGTCGAAAGAGTTTACGTTCAATGAAAGCGGACGAAAGAGTAAAAAAGACCATAGATGAGCACAGCCTCATAAACAGAGGAGACGTGCTTTTGCTGGGCCTTTCGGGAGGCCCCGATTCCCTGTGCCTTCTGTACATATTAAAAGGCCTTGAAGAGGAGTACGGATTTGAGCTTAGGGCTTTCCATCTTAACCATATGATAAGGGATGATGCGGAGGAAGATGCAAAATTCGTCACGGAAGAATGCGAAAAACTGGGAGTCCCGGTCACTGTATACAGAGAAGATGTAAAAAGCCTTGCAAGAAGAAAAGGCGAATCCTTAGAGGAAGCCGGAAGGAAGATAAGGCAGGAGGCCATGAAAGCTATTTGCTCTGAAATCGAAAAAGGACTTCCCGGCGGCTGCTCCGCAAGGGCAGTTCTTGCTCACAACCAGGGAGATCAGGCGGAGACCGTTATGCTCAGGCTCATCCGAGGCACGGGCATCCACGGGCTTGCCGCCATGGAATATATGAGGAGGGACGGCCTCATCAGGCCCCTTCTTGACACGAGCAGAAAAGAGATAGAAGAGTATTGCGAGGAACACGGTCTTAAGTACCGCACGGACTCGACCAATTCTTCCGAGGAATACTTAAGGAACAAGGTAAGGCTCAAGGTCCTGCCCATGCTCGAGGAGATAAACCCGTCCATAAGGGAGGGCCTCACAAGGCTTGCCGCCAATGCGGCCGTAGATGACGGATATCTATCAGAGCTTGCAGAAAACTGGTACGAGGCTCATGTAAAGCACGGAAGCGAACCGGTGCTCTTGGTAAAAGATCTTCGCTGCCTTGAGGACGCCCTTTACCACAGGGCAGTAAAGCTTGCCTTTGCGGAGGCGGGCCTTGGTGAAGACATAGAAGCCGTTCATATAAAGGCGCTCAAAAGATCCGTAAACGCCAACGTCGGGAATAAGACAGTGGAGTTCCCGGGCGGATACGTCGCATATATCAATCACGGAGAGGTAGTGTTTAGAAAGAACTGATGCGTCAGCACGTATTAAGACATAAAGAACAGATCATAGAGGAGAACAGACAATATCTTGCAGAGGATCCCAAGGCTCTTAAGGGACGCTGGCATTCTCTTTTTGATGAGCGTTTTTCAGAAAGCCCTCTTTACGTAGAGGTGGGCAGCGGCAAGGGCCTTTTCGTAACGTCCATGGCTAAAGCGCACACGGGCAGGATATATCTTGCCTGCGAAGGCGCAGTCAACGTCTATCCCAGGGTCCTTCAGAAGGCGGGAGACTTAAAGCTTGAGAATCTGAGACTCATTTCGGAATATATGATAGACCCCTCGGAGTACTTCGAATACGGAGAGCTTTCAGGGGTGTATCTCAATTTTTCTGACCCCTGGCCAAAGGACAGGCACGCCCACAGAAGGCTCACTCACGTATCAAAGCTTCTCTCATACAAAAAGATCATGGCGCCGGGCACGACTCTTGAATTCAAGACAGATAACGATGCTCTTTTCGAGTTTTCCCTTGAGCAGGCAGCGCTTGCGGGGCTTTGCTGCGAAAGAGTCATAAGAGATCTTCATTCTTCAGATCTTGCTGCCGAAAACATACAGACCGAGTACGAACAGAAGTTTTCAGGCAGCGGCAAGACCATCAATTATCTCAAAATAGTTTTCTAGGAAACAAAGTCTTCGGCGACTTCTTCAAGCTGCAGCGGGTCAAGTTCCAGTTCGTTGCAAAGACCCGCCAGCCTTCCCACGGAATCCCTGTCCGTGGAAATATCGTCTATTGACGATATTACTATGCCGTCCTCCTTGCAGCTTATACCGTAGCTTGTCACCGTTTCTTCGTTCAGGTCTATTTTCGTTTCCTTTATTTCATAATATATCTTTTTCATTTCAGGTGCTTCCTTCCAAAGATTTTATTATCCATACATATTTTACCAACCCGCTTTCCTGAGGGTCAATCGCTCTCCCCAAACTATTTAGGTTTGGCTTTCGACAACCAAGAAGAAATTTGTTTTAAACACACAAAAAAAACATAGATTCTTAGTGGTTTTCCTGTGTTTTTTCGTTGAATTGACACAACTACTGTGATATAATCTAGTACTTAAATGAAAAATAGGGGTAATGGAACAAGTAAAAGCAGTTTTGCAGGAGGTTTTTTGTAATTGAACAACAAAAATAAGCGACCAAGTCCCATAGGGATCTTCATTTCTTACGCCGTGATGTTCGTCATCGTCATGCTGGTGGTGAGCTTCTTTTTCGGCGACGGAATGAACTCGGAAACTAAGAATTTGGAATATTCCGAATTCGTAGATCTTATCTCCAGCGAAAAGATCTCCACGATAAAGATATCCTCCGCCTCTAGGAGTTACAGCGGTACTCTTAAAGACGGAACAAAATTCATTGCATATGCTCCGACGGACTATGATATGGCGATCATTTCCCAGGAATACATAGTTCCTCAGGCAGCCGAAGGAAAGCTCAAGGTAGAGTCTGTCAAGCCGAGCAATTGGCTCTCCATACTCTCACTCATCCCCACGGTCATACTCATCGTGCTCATGGTCCTCATGATGCGCAATATGAACGGGTCCGGAGGAAAGGGAGTCATGTCCTTCGGCAAATCAAAAGCCCGCATGGTCAAGGACAAGGAGATAACCTTCGACCAAGTGGCGGGTCTTGAAGAGGAAAAGCAGGAGCTCGCAGAGATAGTGGACTTTTTGAAGAATCCGAAAAAGTACACGGAGCTTGGTGCAAGGATACCCAAAGGAGTACTTCTCGTAGGTCCTCCGGGAACAGGAAAGACCCATATATCAAAAGCAGTTGCTGGAGAAGCAGGAGTACCTTTCTTCTCCATTTCCGGTTCAGACTTCGTTGAGATGTTCGTCGGAGTCGGCGCATCCAGAGTCAGAGACCTTTTTGAAGATGCAAAGCGCAACGCTCCCTGCATAGTCTTCATAGACGAGATAGACGCAGTGGGAAGAAGAAGAGGCGCAGGCATAGGCGGCGGCAACGATGAAAGAGAGCAGACCCTCAACCAGCTCCTGGTGGAGATGGACGGCTTTGACGTCAACGAAGGCATCATCATACTGGCTGCGACCAACAGGCCTGACGTACTTGACCCGGCTATACTCCGTCCGGGCAGGTTCGACAGGCAGGTCACCATATCAGTTCCCGACGTAAAGGGAAGGCAGGCCATATTCGAGCTCTATGCAAAGAACAAACCCCTCGATGAGAGCGTGGATCTTTCCGTTCTTGCCAAGAGGACACCGGGATTCACTCCCGCAGATATCGAAAACATGATGAACGAAGCCGCTCTTCTCACAGCGAGAAGGAACGGTACCATCATACATATGGACGATCTTGAAGAGGCCATTACCAGAGTCATCGCAGGGCCCAAGAAGACCAGCAGGGTCATGTCCGAAAAAGAGAAGAGGCTCACTGCATACCACGAAGCGGGACACGCAGTCATCCAGAGGCTCATACCCGGTTCAGATCCCGTTCATCAGGTCACCATCATGCCAAGAGGCTCTGCAGGCGGCTTCACCATGACGCTCCCCGAAGAGGACAAATACTATGCGACTAAAGGCGACATGGAAGACGAGATAGTGGATCTTCTCGGAGGAAGGCTCGCTGAATCCGTAGTCCTCGGAGACATCTCCACAGGAGCCAGCAACGATCTCGAAAGAGCAACAAAGATAGCCCACGACATGGTCACCAAATACGGTATGTCCGATGCCATAGGTCCGGTGAACTACTCAGATGCAGACGAAGTGTTCCTCGGAAGAGACTTCACGTCCAAGCAGAACTATTCCGAAGATCTTGCAAGCAAGATAGATAAGGAAGTGCGCCGCATCATAGACGAAGCCTACGTAAGAGGCAAAAAGATGCTGGAAGAGCACAGAGAAGAACTTGACAGAGTGGCAGCAGCCCTCCTGGAACTTGAGACTCTCGATGAGACCGAATTCGAAGCCATCTTCACCGGTACCAAGACCGCCGGAGAGATAGCCGAAGAGAACGGCCTCAGGGCTAAGGTCAGAAAAGAAAAAGAAGACAAAGAAGCCGAAGAGCGCAAGAGAAGAGAAGAAGAAGAGAAGGCAGCCGCAAAGGAAGATGAAATTGCCGCAGCTTTAAAGTCCGGCAAAAGAGTTGCCTTTATAGACAAAAAAGGAAACTTCGAGATTCTCAAGGAGATGACCGATGAGTTCATGGGAACTCCCGAAGACCTTGAAGATGCCTTCGAAAAAGAGGAAAGAAGATTCAGGGATTTCGAAGATAGCGAAAACGATGAGGAAAAGGAGGATAAATAGAGATGGCAGAGAATTTTTCCAACAGTTTTCTGGTAAACACTATCTATTACCTTTTGAATTTTGAAAAGTACGCCAACTTTCAGGATGCTGTCAGGCAGGCGGCTATCAACAACAACTTTCAGATAGTACTTTTCAGCAGCGATTTCAACACCATCTTTTCCGTTGAAACGCGTCACCAGACCAGCATTGAAGATGCAGTCCACGCCCGCATAGAGCAAGGTCCCGACAGCGACACTGTAGGTGCCAGAGTGGACGTCAACGGAGTCGTGACTTACTGGGGTCCCGTCAACATCGACAGCAAGCGCTACTACATGATGCTCGTAGATAACGAGAACACCTACAGCCAGGATGATATAGCAAAACTCGCCGAGATCATCCAGCTGGCCATAGGTATGTGGAACTACGTGCCCGAAAGGGATGCGACGGCCGAGCTCATAAGAGCGGTCAGAAGAGGAAACAGAAGTCTCGTCAATGCGCTCCTTGAAGAGATAGGCATAGCCGAAAGAGAGCTGGAAGGGGTTTTCTACATCCCGGGCTTCCGAAAAGACGACGCCATAAAGCTCTTTACGGACTTTGAGGAAAAGTACGACTTACGGCTCCTCAAACTTTTCGAGCAGGACGAAGTTGCAGGTATCATCCTTTCAAATCCCAAGCAGAAAGTCTGTGAGTATGACGAGTGGAACGAACTTACAAGAGACCTTTACAAACTGGGTGTAAGGAACGTATTTGCGCTCCAGCATGTCACGGGAACAGAAGGCATATGCAATGCTTTCCATGCAATAAACGAGACCTTAGGATTCGTCAACTATATATTCCCAAGGAAGAGGCTCTTCAGTAAATATGAGCTTTCTTTCGTGGGCAACTGCGTGTCCATCGCCTTTGCGGGAGGTGCAAACAAGAGAAACTATCTTGACCTTGTAAAACCCTTCAGAAAGACGCCGGACAAGAAGATGAGAGAGCTTGAAGAGACTCTCGGAGTATTCATGCTCGACGCAGGGCTTTCAACAGCCAGAGCCGCAAGGATCATGGGCGTCCACAGCAATACCATACAGTACAGGCTCAAGAGGATACGCGAGATCCTGGGAGTCGACATAACGGCGACCACCATAGTTCCCGGCCTTATGACAGCCATGGCTATCCTCAGGATAGAAAAAGATGCTCTCAACCACTGAAACGGATTTCCTCGGTCTTAAACTGAAGAGCAGAGTGGTGTTGGCACCCCTTGCGGGAGTCTCGGGCAGCTCGTACAGATATCTTTGCCACAGAGAAGGCGCAGCTCTTTCTTACACCGAGATGATCTCGGCAAAGGGCCTTTATTACAAAAGCTCCGGAACTGCGGAGCTCTTCCGTATAGGCGAAGACGAAGGTCCCGTGGGACTTCAGCTTTTCGGCAGCGAACCTGATATGATAGCCTTTGCCGTGAAGGAACTTGCGGATAACCCCTGCGCATTCTTCGATATAAACATGGGGTGCCCCGTGCCGAAAGTGGTCAAAAGCTGTGAAGGCAGCGCCCTTCTTGCAGAGCCCGACCTTGCCGCAAGGCTGGTGGAAGCTGCGGTCAGAGCTTCGGAGGAGACTTCAAAGAAAGCGGTCACGATCAAGATGCGAATAGGCTTCGGAGAAGCCGTAGACTACGTATCCTTTGCAAAGAGGATGGAAGAGGCAGGAGCCTCAGCCATAACGGTACACGGGCGGACGAGGGAGCAGTATTACAGCGGCAAAGCAGACTGGAATGCCATAAAGAAGGTAAAGGACGCAGTCAGTGTGCCCGTCATAGGAAACGGGGACGTAAGAAGCTTGGAAGACGCAGAAAGGATGCTTGCAGATACCGGCTGCGATCTTGTGATGATAGGCAGGGCTTCCATGGGAGACCCTTGGGTCTTCAGGGGAGACAAAAAGGATCTTTTCGATGCGGATATCATAGCGGAGCACTTCGATCTCCTGCTGAAGGAAAAAGGAGAGAAAAGAGCATGCCTTGAGATGAGGAAATACTATGCCTGGTATACCAAGGGCATGAGAGGAGCGGCAGAGCTCAGACAGACAATAAACTCGGCTACTACGCCGGACGAAATAAAAGAATTGATAAATAAAGCGCACAAGCTATAAAGGAGTTGAAAAAATGGCAGAAGAAGTATTACTTACACAGGAAGGTTATGACAAACTTGTTGCAGAACACGAGTACCTTATCACAGTAAGAAGACCGGAAGTATCCGAACATTTGAAGGAAGCAAAATCCTACGGAGACCTTTCCGAAAACGCCGAATACGATGCGGCAAAGAACGAGCAGGTGGAAGTGGAAGAGCGCATCGCAAAGCTCGAGGCTATGATCCACAACGCCAAAGTCGTTTCCGAAGATGAGATATCCGGAGATACGGTCAACCTCGGACTTACCGTTAAACTGAAGGATCTTGCCACAAAGGAGACCTTCACTTACACCATCGTAGGCGTGACGGATGCCGATCCCCTCAACGATATGATATCCAACGAGAGCCCTGTAGGCAAAGCTCTCATCGGAAAGAAAAAGGGGGACAAGGTCGAGATCACTATCGAGACCAAAGAAGGTACCGACAACATGGTACTTCGCTATCAGATAATGGGCATTAGCAAGGAGTAAACATGGCTGAAGAACTGAACATTTCTGAACAGTCCCAGATAAGAAGGGACAAGCTGGCAGCCTTACAGGCCGAAGGCAAAGACCCCTATGCCATAACCAAGTATGATCAGGATGCATACTCCTCATGGCTCAAGGAACACTATGACCACCTGGATCCTGAAGAGCACAGCGGCAAATTCCACAGAGTAGCCGGCAGAGTCATTTCCAAGAGAGTCATGGGCAAGGCAAGTTTTGCCCACCTGCGCGATCAGGAAGGCGACATCCAGCTTTATGTTACAAGAGATAACCTAGGTGAAGACAATTATGCATCTTTCAAAAAGATGATAGACATAGGTGATATCATCGGATGCTACGGTGAGGTCTTCAAGACTAAGACGGGAGAACTTTCCGTACGCGTTACGGAGCTCACGCTTCTTTCCAAAGCTCTTAATCCTCTTCCCGAAAAGTTCCACGGACTCACAGACCAGGAGCTTCGCTACCGCCAGCGTTATGTGGATCTCATGGTCAATCCCGAGGTAAAGGATACATTCAAAAAGAGAAGCCAGATCCTTGCCGAGATCAGGGATTTCCTTGATGAGAGAGGATACCTTGAGGTCGAGACTCCCATTCTCACTCCTTTTGAGATCGGAGCCAGTGCAAGGCCCTTTACCACTCACCACAACACTCTCGATATGGACATGGTGCTCCGTATCGAAACAGAACTCTATCTGAAAAGGCTCATCGTTGGCGGCATAGACAGGGTATATGAGATAGGCCGTATCTTCAGAAACGAGGGTATGGATACGAGGCATAACCCCGAGTTTACATCCATAGAACTTTATCAGGCATATACGGATTTCGAGGGGATGATGGATCTTGTAGAGGATCTCTTCAAAGACCTTACAGACAAGATCTGCGGGACCAGAGTCATACCCTACGGCGAACAGACCATAGACTTCAACAGGTGGCGACGCATGACCATGAAGGAAGCCGTAAAGGAATTTTCCGGAGTGGACTACGATGACTGGAAAACGGATGAAGACGCCATTGCTGCCGCAAAAGCGAACAATGTGGAACTTCCCGAAATACAGACCAAAGGCAACATTCTTTCAGAGTTCTTTGATGCTTTCGTGGAAGATCACCTGATCCAGCCCACCTTTATATATGATTATCCGGTGGATATCTCTCCCCTTGCAAAGAGAAAACCGTCAGATCCCGATTTCACAGAGCGTTTTGAATTCTTCATCAACGCCATGGAGTTCGGCAACGCCTTCTCAGAGCTCAACAATCCCATCGATCAGCGCGCCAGATTTGAGCGTCAGGTCAAGGAGAGAAAGGCCCTCGAACCGGATGCAAAGTGTCAGGTAGATTATGACTTCCTCAACGCTCTCGAATACGGAATGCCTCCCACAGGAGGCCTCGGGATAGGTATAGACAGAGTCGTCATGCTCCTTACAAACAACCAAAGCATCAGAGACGTCCTCCTGTTCCCCACAATGAAACCCTTATAGCCACTTTTTGAAAAAATGGTGTACTGAAAAACGGCGGTTTCCAACCTTAGAGAAATTGCAGTTTTTAGCGAACTATACGACCCTTGAGAATGCTGAATTTTCAAGGGTTTTGCTTTGTATGGATGACTTCAATAATGTACACCATTTGGCAGGGGCGGTTTGCCTAAAAACCGCGACGTCCTTCATTTTGTGATTTTTGCCGAAATTCGCACCAGTACAC
>JAFZSM010000008.1 GCA_017619385.1 Bacillota bacterium | reverse complement strand
GTTCCCGGACTGTATGAAGGGGCCGGAGACGGATCTGATCCCGGTATCTGCGGTATCCCTGAAAGATCGAGGGCCACGGTGTAAGTGATCTCATGGGGAGCGGACATGGCCGTTGTATCTGCCGTGAAATCGAACACAGATCCCGGGTAGTTTATATAGAATACGGAGTTTCCGCTGCCTGCGGGGGCTGTGACCGTAGCTCCGGTCACAGGATCGTAGCAATAGTCGTAATTCCCGCTGCTCATGGTAAGAGCAACGGATGTGATAGATCCACCGCTCACCGTAACGGTCGCCGAAGAAACTCCTCCTCTGCCGCTGCCGCCGCTGCAGCTGACGCCTACGTTATACGTGCCGTCCTGATACGCAGCGAAGGCCGAAACGGCCGATGCGAATACGATGCAAAGTACCATTGCCAGGATGAGTACGATGCTTAAAGGTTTTTTCATTGAACTTTTCATAGCTCCTCCTTAAATATCAAAGAGCATCAAAAAACGCTCTCCTCCAGGGAAAGCGTATCGGACAGGTCGCCTGAAGAACTCATATCCATGAAACCCCAAGGCCAAATGTCTCGGTAAACGGCTTTCACAGGAAGCTCATTACCTATGATCCCAGCAGGTTTCCTGACTTACAGCTCAACGCGTTTGCGCGCCTTCTCATACCCAAAGGTACAATGGCTCCTGCGCCTGCTAACTGCTTACAGTGACCGGATCGTTCGGGATTCTCACCCGATTCCCTATTACCCTCTTTCGAGGCACTGAAATCTACTTGACTATTATATATTCTTATGTAGTTTTGGTCAAACAAATAAAAGCTTTTCGCTCATTTCAGGATTGATGGTCCGCTCGCTCATGACGGCTATGCTGCCGCATGAAAGAGCCGTATGCATGGTCTTTTCCGGACCGAAGCCTTTAAGGTACGAATACACAAGCCCTGCCGTGAAAGCGTCTCCTGCTCCCGATGCGTTGACCATGTCAATAACTTTTACGGGATCTCTGAAGAAACGGTTCCCATCGCTGTCAGCATAGTAGCAGCCTTCTGTCCCCAGGGATACTGCTATACGCATTGTCCCCTTCATAAGCAGCTTCTCGCAGGCGCTCTCTATGTCCCTGTCACAAAGGCACTCCATTCCCGTCAGGGCCTCCAGCTCAAGACGGTTGGGCTTTATCATAAAAAAGGAACCGGCAAGTTCCTTCATCCTCAGCGCTTTTGCCGTGGAGACAGGATCTATGAAGACAGGCGCTCCCTCCGCCAGCTCTATGATCTTTTCAAGCTGCGGCCTCGTCAGATTCGTATCGCAAACTATGACGGATGCCTTTTTTATCTCAGCTCTGTATTTTTCAAGATGGGAAAGGGGCATATGCTCCAGCACTTCTGCATCGCAGGCGCCGAGAAACATGTCTCCGCTGCCGTCCAGAAGGTCTATGTAGGAAGAGCTGGACTCAGCCTTGCTGACGTAGAACATGGAAGTATCTATGCCCGTGCCTTCGCAGGACCTTCTGATGATATTGCTGAACGGGTCGCTGCCAACCGCCGTCAGAAGACTGCAGCTTTGGCCAAGCCTTGCAAGGTTTTCAAGTATGTTTCTTGTTACGCCTCCTGCAGTCGCATAAAGCTTCCCGGGATTTGAGTCCCGGAGCACGTACCGGCCCTCTATCTTCATATGGATGTCGACATTGGCTCCGCCTATGCCTATGATACCGCTCATGCTTTTTCCTCCCCGGATGCGAAAAGCAGCCTTGCTGTCATCACGTTCCTTCCATCCTCGAGGAAGGCTCCGAATTCCATGCCGTTTTCCGTGTCCCTCCTGTAGATGGAGAGCACGTCTCCTTCCTTGCACTGGAGAGCATAGAAGATCTCCACGTCTTTTATCTCACGGCCTTTCAGTTCGGAATTGGGGATGAAACTCATCACTGCTCTCGAATAGGCGGCATTGTTCATGTGACCCACGAAATCCACATCCGTGGGTCTGACTTCATATTTTCCGGTAAGCTGTTCCGGGGAAAAGTCCTTGCTCACCTTTTTCATCCGTTCTTCGAACAGGGCTTTTTCCGGATATTCGAAACTGCCCGGTATGTAGTCTCTGACAGAGACCAGTTTTTCGCAGTTTTCGGTAGCCACGAGCCACTCGGTCTCGCCGGTGACGAGGACCCTTCCTTCCTTATCCGTGATCCGGTATTCCCTGTTCACAAAGAGCCTTGAGGGTTTCATGAAAAAGGTCTTTATGACCACGTCGTCCATCATCTTAGGTCTGGATGTAAAATGGATGCGGTTTTTGCCCACTATCCAGTAAAGGCCCTTTTCGAGCATCGCATAGACACCGAAACCCGACGCCTCCTCATGAAGAGTCGCCATATCCATGAATATATCAAGAGTCCCTGTGACGCTCAGCTTTCCGCTGCAATCACAGAGACTCAAAAGTACAGGTCTTTTTGCTGTGTATTCGTTTATCACTTCAGGCCCTCCCTGAGCAATGCCTGGAGGCTGCTCTTTTCAAAGGCGAAGTTGAAGAAATCCTTCACGTCATCGAGCGTCGACGGATTTTCCCTGTTGAACATCGTATCGTATATACCTACCACACCTGCATTGAGAAAATCCAGAAGAAGATATGCTTTGGGTTGGAATTCCTCCTTGAATTCCTCTTTGGTCTTCTCCCATATGGAATTCTTGAGGTTTACCGATATCTTGCTCGAAAGCCTGGGATAAAGGCCCGATTCATAGAGGAGCTGAAGCAGATCCCTGTGCCTTTGCAGCCCTTCCGCTATCTCTATGTACATGGCTGCCGGTTCGTTGAGGAACTTCTCTATGGGGGCATCCTCCACGAAGGACAATATCCAGTTGGAGCAGTTGTTCTCCAGCTCCATGATGACCGAGTCCATATTTTCATAGTGGTTGTAGAAGGTCTTCCTGTTGACATCGGCAAGCTCCGTAAGCTCTGAAACGGTGATCTCGGAAAGAGGTTTTTCCTCCATCAGTTTCAAAAGCGTATTGGTTATGGCGTTTCTCGTTTTACTGACCCGCCGGTCTGTTTTAATATACTTTTTCATATACTATTTCCGTTTATGTGTGTATTATTCCACAATACTGCTTGTTTTTGACCATTGTTATAACTACGGGTTTATAATAATATACGTGTGCGTATTTTTCAACGCACTTTTTTAATGTGTGGAAAATCTTTTGCATTTTTTTACTTTAAATACATTTTTTGGAGGATACAATCTATGATCACAGCCAAAACTCCGTGGAAAGATCATATCGGGGATATGCCTTTTACCCTCGACTATTTCCAGGGGTCCATGTTCGAAGCGCTGGAGCTTCAGGCACAGCAGCACCCCAATTACATCGCATTCGACTTCATGGGAAAGTCCACTACGTACAAGGACATGATCAAGGGCATAGAGAAATGCGCCAAGTCACTTAAGACCATAGGCGTGCGCGAAGGAGACAAGGTCACCATAGCTCTTCCCAACTGCCCTCAGGCCATATACATGTTCTATGCGATCAACCTCATAGGAGGCATAGCCAACATGGTCCATCCCCTTTCCTCAGAGAAAGAGCTGGAGTTCTACATCAATGAATCGAACAGCGTGACCGTCGTCACCCTTGACCAGTTCTACGGCAAGTTCGAAGCCATAAGACAGAACACCAAAGTCGTGAACATCGTCATCGCAAGGATCAAAGACGAACTGTCAAGACCTATGAAAGCAGGATATATGCTGACAGAGGGAAGAAAGATCCAGAAGATCCCTGCAGACGCTCCTGTCATCATGTGGGACAAATTCATGCAGCTGGGAAAAGCGTGTTTCTGGAACTACAAAGTTGAAAGAAAAGCTGAAGATCCCGCAGTCATCCTCTACTCCGGAGGAACCACCGGGACCACCAAGGGAATACTCCTTTCCAACCGCAACTTCAACGCCCTGGCTCAGCAGGTAGTCGCGGCGAACCCCATGTTCAAAGCGGGAGACAAGATGCTGGCTGCAATGCCCATCTTCCACGGTTTCGGACTGGGCGTATGCATACACACCATGCTCTTCAACGGCGGGCGCTGCATACTTGTCCCCAGATTCACTCCGGCATCCTATGCAAAGCTCATGGTCAAGCAGCACGTCAACTTCATAGCCGGTGTACCGACTCTTTACGAAGCACTGCTCAGACTCCCCGGCATGGATCACGTGGACCTCTCATCCCTTAAAGGAGTTTTCTCCGGCGGAGATTCGCTGTCCGTGGAACTCAAGAAAAAGCTTGACAAATATCTCTCCGGATGCGGATGCCCCGTACAGGTCAGAGAAGGCTACGGCACTACGGAAACGGTCACCGCGTGCTGCCTTACCCCGAGGCACATGTACAAGGAGGGAAGCATAGGACTCCCGTTCCCCGACACATATATCAAGATAGTGGAGCCGGGAACTGACAGAGAACTGCCCTACGGCGAAGAAGGTGAGATACTCCTGGCAGGACCTACGGTCATGATGGAATACGTGGGACATCCCGATGAAACAGCCGCCACCTTAAGAAAGCATGATGACGGACTCACCTGGGTCTACACGGGTGACCTGGGCACCATGGACGATGAAGGCTTCATATACTTCAAAGGAAGAAGCAAGAGGATGATAGTATCTTCAGGATACAACATCTATCCCGCACAACTTGAAAACGTGTTCGATGCAAGCGATCTCATTTCCATGAGCTGCGTCATAGGCATCCCCGATTCCTACAAGATGCAGGCTGTAAAGGTATTCTGCGTACTCAAGCCCGGTGTGCCGAAGACAGAAGAGACCAAGGAACAGATAATGGCCTATGCAAGAAAACACATAGCCAAGTACTCGCTCCCCAAGGAGATAGAATTCAGAGACGAACTGCCGAAGACCCTGGTAGGAAAAGTAGCCTACAGAGTCCTCGAAGAGGAAGAAGCAGCAAAGCTCGCAAAACAAAAAGAGGCTTCCGAAGAAGCCGCTCAATAGGGAGTAATTCAGAAATCAAAACTACCGGCTCAGCCGGTAGTTTGTTTATGCCCCTATAAGGGGCCTGGACCAGTCGCACCTCAAGGTGCACTGAAAAGTCTGCCAACCACACGGCTATCACACGGTGGCCCTAAAGGGCCATCTCTTTATTTCT
>JAFZSM010000071.1 GCA_017619385.1 Bacillota bacterium | reverse complement strand
CGGGATCGGCATTATCAGAGCTATCATCGTCCGGACCGAAGAATATCGGAGATGCATCTTCTACGGTTTCATATTCATTTTGTAACTTATCGCTGTTGTCCATCTGTTATCTCTTCTTTACAAGAAATGCCGTCGGCAGTTCTCTTTCACCGTTGAGAGAGGCTGTGTTTGTTATGACCTCACCGTTGTAAACGAGGGAACTGCTGTTGCCGCCGTCGAGATTTGCCGCGTTCACCGCACCGTACTTTTGCATCACGCCTATGAGGTCGTAATAGCTGGCGCCTATGCTGCTTGGCTGCCTTCCGTCAACGACTAAAAGGAGCACCGCTCCGTCGGCTCTTTGTCCTATGGCCGTGCGGGGATTGAGACCTCCGCCGTTGCCCACGTCTACGGGCTCGCCGTTTATGATCAGGGCCGGGCCCCATTCAACGGCGTCTCTTATGCCTCTTTCAAGGGCTTCTATACCTGTCATCCAGCCGACCACCAGCTTGTTGTTGTTATCAAAACCTATGACCTGATAGGATGAGTACTGGTCTCCGTTTTTCCATTCTCCTTTGGATATGACTATTCCAAGAGGCATGGAACCGCTTCCAAGCCCGTTGATATCGAGGAAGCCTCCGCCGTTGATGCCTGCTACAGCGTCATCAGCTTTGACCATATCGCTGACCACCATGCCCCATTCGGCATAGTAGTTTGGTATGTCGTACACATAAACTCTCGAAGGGTCGTTCACGATCATCATCTTTCCGTTGAAAGTGGGACCGTGGACATCCTCCACTATGATGGCATCCATATCGAGGGTCTCGTCTATTTCGACAAGATCTGCATCGGTGATGAGATCTTCATCTTTTGCAGTGTTCTCCTCCATGATCTTGGCCACCGTATCCGACGAAAGGAAGAGTTTAGCCAAAGGTTTAGCCGCAGAGCTTTGCTGAACGGTGACTACGAAAAGATCCCTGATCTCTTCCGAGGGACCTCTCTCAAAGATATATATAGCGCCGACCACAAAGACCAGTACGGCTAAAAGAAGGGTGAAAAACACCTTAAAAAAACCGCCTATGATCTTTGCTGTCTTGCTTTTTTCTTTCTTTACCTTCTTGCTCATTTATATTCTATTTGAAACTCCTTCTGAAAGTATCCTTCTTGAACGCCTCCATATGCTGATCGTGATAAGCAAAGCGCTTTCTTGCGATGCCGCTGTAGACCAAAGTTCCGGCCACAAGAGTTGCCAGCCAGGATATCGGATAAGCTGAATAAAGGGTATACAGGTTGTGGAATTCCGGCATCCTGAATATGGTATATATGATAAGCAGTCTAACGCCGCAAATACCAACTATGGATATTATTGCAGGCGGTGTGGAGGAACCTATGCCTCTTAAGCTTGCAGCTGTAACGTCGTAAAGACCGTTGAGGAAAGCAAAGGTGCATACGAAGAGAAGTTTTATCACTCCCGCATCTATTGCTTCCTGCGAGTCTGTTATGTATATGCCGAGAAGCTGGCTTTTGAAGCACATTATGATGGCTGCGGAAACGATACCGAAAAATGCCGAGTACAGCATGGAGATTCTTCTGACCTGCCTCACCCTGTCATATTTCTGAGCACCGTAGTTCTGCCCTACGAAGTTGACCGTAGCCTGAGATACTCCCGCCAGAAGAACATACTGAAATCCGTTTATGCTCTGAGCGGCGGAAGAACCGGACATGACCGCAGTACCGAAGCTATTTATGGAGCTTTGGATGATGATATTGGATACGGAGAACATGGACTGCTGAAGACCTGCAGGAAGACCTATCCTTATGATCCTCAAGGTGTCTTCCTTGTAAAACTTGACGTACTTGAACTGAAGTCTGCAGCAGTTTGTGAGCCTTGTGAGCTGCCTTACGGTGAGAACTCCGGAAAGGACCGTGGTGATGGCTGTTGCCAATGCAACCCCTGCCACGTTCAGGTCGAAAAACACAACGAATATGACGTTGAGTATGACGTTAAGGACGCCAGATATGGTCAGATATATGAGCGGCCTTTTAGTGTCTCCGTTTGCTTTGAGTATGGCAGAAGAATAGTTGTATACGAGGTTTGCCGGCACCCCTATGAAAGTGATGCGAAGATATGTCACCGAATAGTCGATGATCTCTTCGGGAGTACCCATAGCATGGAGCATAGGACGGGCAAAAATAAAACCGAATACCGCTACAAACAGACCGCAGACAAGGGCGAGAGGAAGGCAGGTATGAACAGCCCTGTTGACCTTTTTCCAGTTGTCTTCGCCAAGGCCTGTGGATACCACAACGCTTACGCCTATGGAAAAACCCATGAAGAAGTTTATGACCAATGTGTTGAGAGGGCCGCAGGCTCCCACAGCGCCAAGCATATGACTGCCGCAAAATTTTCCCACGACAACGAGATCCGCAGCATTGAAAAGAAGCTGAAGAAAACCCGATGCCATGAGCGGCAAGGCAAAGACGATGATGCTTTTATATAGATTTCCGTTGAGCATGTCAACGTTTTTCGTTGAGTTCGCCAATACTGTCTCCTTCTTGAGTGATAATAGATTATTGTATCACTACCTGGGACAAAATAAAAGATGCAGAGGCTTACAATTGCCTCTGCACCCGTACGTTCACAAAATATATCTACATATTATCTCCCGGCACGGTGCCCTGTCCGCCGCCGTTATCTCCGGGAAAGCCGCCGTTATTACCGCCATTGCCTCCGGGGAATCCGCCGTTGCCATCGGGAAATCCACCGTTACCGCCCGGGAATTCACCGTTGCCACCCTGGGGACCTCCATGGAAGCCGCCTCCCATATTACCGGGATCTCCGTTCTGTCCGCCGCTGGCGCCGGAGATGCTGTCTATGCCGAGAAGTTCCAGTACATCTTCAAGAGTCGCATCGTCTCCGAGCTCAGCCACTTTCTTTTTGAACTCCTTTATGTCAAAGTCTTTCCCAAAATCCTGTCCGCCAAAGCCTCCCATGTTTCCGGGACCCATCTGCTGGCCGCCGTTCATACCGCCCGGGAATCCGCCACCAAAGCCGTCCATTCCCTGGTTTCCTGAGTCTACGGAAATTCCCTGATATCCGCTGTTCAAGGTCATTTCCTTTCCGTCTATGACGACGGTGCCTCCGCTGTAATAAACGCCTCTTTCGGAGTCAAGAGCACTGTCGGGAGCTGTGACGTTGTTTATGCTCACTTTACCTCCGTTTACCACTATATATCCATTGGAATCGATGCCGTCCCCTTCAGCTCCCTGGGAAGCGTTGATGGTGATCTCACCACCGTTAAAATACGCGACCG
Organism: Bacillota bacterium; assembly: GCA_017619385.1. Classification (GTDB taxonomy): domain Bacteria; phylum Bacillota; class Clostridia; order Peptostreptococcales; family Anaerovoracaceae; genus RUG13409. Next base: position 4,699 of record JAFZSM010000071.1, on the reverse strand, counting down.
AAACGTAGTCTTCATTTACATTGATGCCGTCATCTTCCGAAGTGATATTTACAACTCCTCCGTTCAAAGCTAAATGGAGTTCTGAGTCCAGACCTTCGAAAGTGCTCTTTATATCCAGTTTTCCGGTACCTTCCGTCTCGCCGTCTATGACAAGAGATACATATGAATAGAGAGCGCCGTCTGTTTTTCTCATCTTTTTCTGGAGTTTTACAGCAGCAGTGCTCGTATCATCTTTATACTTTGTCTTGAGCATCCTGAAGACGTTGGCTCCCGAAACGCTGTTTTCTGTCCCGTCTGCTATGATCATCCTTGCGCCTGCATTCTGCAGATCGATATCATAGGAAGCCGTTTCTCTGGATTCCCATTCATTATCACATTCATAGACACTGTAAAAAACTATTCCGGGCGCTACGCTGCAGTCTATATCTGCTCCATTGAGGACCAGGGTCACTTTGGCGCTTTCGTCGGCAAAGGTATCATCTATATCTCCCAGATCTACCCATACCTGGCCTTTCCAGCTGCCCTCAAGGATATATGTTCCCGCTTTTGTTATATGCAGGACCTTGTTTGTCGCAGCCTCTTCTTCCGTATGCATCATGGCCGAGGGAAAGCTGTTTCCAAGGACCGGAAGGGTAGCGAAAATGTATTCGTCGTTTTCACCGTCCGTATAATAATATGCATATTCTCTTTCTCCGTCGTAGTTCACAAGCTTGAAACCGTTCCTGTCGAGAGAGGGATAATAGTAAAGCTCATGGTCTATGTATACGGCTGAGTCAGTATCCAGCTTGGTGCCGGTATAGTACTCTGCCGGAGCGTTCTTGACCTCATCATGCACAGCCGATGGATCCACATGCCAGGTATAGTCTGATTCTTCCACCGCAATGCCGTCCACAGCAGCAGAATCACTGTTTAAGACTATAACGTGTGCATCCGGATAACTGCTTTTTAGTTCTTCGGTATCCGCATTTTTGATGTTAGCATTCGCCATGCCAGAGCAAGCTGCAAATGATACTGCAAGAACAAGTACCATGACCAGCGCAAAGAGTTTCTTTCCTTTCATTTTTTGACCTCCTTGAGCAATTTGATTGAAAATACGAATCAGCTGTTTCGCAGGCTCAAAGATATATCCTTCATGTGTATTTACGGTGAAGACTTACTATAATATACATGAAACACAAGAAAAACAAAAAGATCTGTGCAGTTAAGCGCAGATCTTACAAAATCGTGACATGTCGAAAGATATCAACCTTTTTTCAGATATCCTCTTATCTCGGTACCGTTATCCATATATACCGGCGCCAGTTTATTGAAATTTTCTTTTATATCATTGTACAGTTCTCCGACAGTATCCTCTGCTTCGGGATTCTCGTTCCACATACTGCTGGTTATGATCTTCAGTTTTCGTTTTCCCTCTTTGATATCGAGACTTCCGTCGTATGATGTCACACCGCCCAACATAGCTCCACCGCCTTCGGGAGCACCGCTCATATAGACCTCATCTATATCGTAAAAGGAATAAGTCTTTCGCCCCATAATGATCTCAAGGTGCTCTTTTTCTATGACATAAGACCCTACCCCATAGAAACATGCCATTTTAGATGATATTTTTGGCCAAATAACTTTCGGAAACGCAATCAATGTGACTCCGGACACTAACACACAGCCCATTAATACATATTGGTTGGGATCCTTTATCATAGTCACACAAAGAAGTACGACCCCCAGCATAGACATACCGATCAAAACACCAACCAAACTCTTAAGGTCATATTTCTGGTATGTGAATCTTTTTTCCATCTTTCTGATTTTCCTCCATTCATCCAGATCATTCTTTCCTGTAACAATAACAAAAATACAAATGCCAAGTATAACAGCAAGCGCCAAAACTATACATAAGACGTATATCATTTTAGATAACTGTGTTCCTTCGGTCCCGGGAACCGGTTCTATTCCGAATACCAGGGACCAGACAACACCGAAAGCCTTAAAAGAATGTCCATTTACATCCCAATATAGTTTAGACTTGACAATACCATATATAAGGTCGATGGATATTAATAGCATTACCATAAGAATAACAGTCAGTTTCCGTCCGCTTACCTTTAGACTATCTATCCTCCTAATCACAGAGTAATCAAAAAACAGATCCTTTTCTGACGCATCGCAGGATCGTGCCGCACTTGTGTTCTCACCTGATAATATGCTGGTCACATCTGTGCCCAGCACTGAAGCCAAATCCCTGAGGATCTTATAATCAGGTATATTGACTCCCCTTTCCCATCGGGAAACAGTATTCCTTGACACACCGACCATTTCTGCGAGCTGTTCTTGTGTCAGTCCGATCTCTATTCTCTTTTCTCTTATATAATTCCCTATACTGCAGCGATCCATTGGCATAATCCTTTGTGATAATAGTATACCATCAAGATCAGATGCTTGCTACGACATATCGCGTAGCATTTGTGTAGAAAATCACCGGGCTGACGCCCGGTGATAACAACACACAGTCCACATTATATTGCTGTGGGGACAGCGCCTTGAGGGATTGGACAAATATACACCTTACCCTCTACGCGTTTGCTTAGTTCTTCTTTTGCTGCTGCCAGTACTTCCGGCTTTTCAAAAAGATCTATAGCTGAGCATGCCAGCACCTTGGCCGCCTGCAGCGTTCCTTTATCTCCTATGGGAGATATACCGCACGAAACGTTTTGCCACGAGTGACCCGGAGCGTCTGCGGCGAAACAAACCGTATTGAACTGGGCTGCGGGAGTCTGCCAGCTGACATCTCCCACATCGGTGGAGCCGGGATGGAACTCATCTCCCGTATAAAAGGGCATGACGAAATCATAAAGCCCTTCGGGGCATCCTTTTATCTTTTCTTTTACCTCTTTTGCAATGTCCTTATCGTACTGAGACCCTGTACCCGGCAATTTACCGTTTTTCTCATAAGTACTGTATACCTTAGCTGCAAATGCCAGTTCCTCTTCCGTATATTCCGGGAGAGGTACGTACTGAAGGTTATCGTGCATGAGTTTTTCAAGGACGCTGTTGGGAACAGTATTGGCCGTCCCGTCTATGAACTGCCTCTCATAGGTGGTATCAGTCATGAGAGCAGCTCCTTCAGCTATCTTGTCGACCCTTGCCTGAAGGGCTACTGAGTCGGAAATGTCTACGCTCCTGACCATGTAAAGGACCGAAGCTTCCGACTGTACGACGTTGGGCGACACCCCTCCGCCGTCTATGATGGCATAGTGTATGCGGCAATCAGAGGGCATGTGCTCCCTTAAGAACTGGACCCCTATGTTGAGGAGCTCCACTGCATCGAGAGCAGATCTTCCCATCTCCGGATTTCCCGCAGCATGGGCCGCCACGCCTTTGTATTTGTAAAGGACCTGAATGGATGAATTGCAGGTACCGGTGCTGACCTCGTTGGTATCGCCGGGGTGCCATGTAAGAGCGCAGTCAAGGCCCTTCCATACGCCGTCTCTTGCCATGAAGGCTTTAGCTGCTCCCCCTTCTTCTCCGGGACAACCGAAAAGAATTACGGTGCCTTCTTTGCCGCTTTTTTCAAGATAGTCCTTTACGGCGCAGGCGGCGCCGAAAGAGCCGGCTCCAAGCATGTTATGCCCGCATCCGTGGCCGGAAGCACCGGAAACAAGGGGCTCTTTTTCAGGACAGTAGCCCTTCTGGGAAAGGCCGGAAAGTGCGTCATACTCTGCAAGTATACCGATGACGGGCTTTCCGCTGCCGTAAGATGCCGTAAAGGCAGTCTCCACGCCTGATATGCCCTGCTTAACTTCAAAACCCATCTCTTTGCAGACCTTAACATAAAGCTCTGCACTCTTGAATTCCTTTAAGGAGAGCTCAGCGTATTCCCAGATCTTATGGGAAACTTCTATGATATTGTCCGAAATGCCATCAATATATTTGATCGCTTTTTCTTTATTAACATTCATGGTGATTATCCTTCTAAAAAAATGATGCGGTAGGTATTTTCACGAACTGGCCGTTACGAGGAGCAGATTTTTCCGGCGAGCAAGCGGATCGAAATTCGGAGGAACGCAGGGTCGCATTCCGACCAAGTGACCCGAATTTCCCGCGAGCAAGCCGCTTGAAAAATCGAAGCGACGAAGTGCTAGGCCGTGAGGGGAAATACCTACTGCATCATAGTGAAATACTAATAAAGAACTTTGCTCAAAAATTCTTTAGTCCTCGGATTTTGGGGATTCGAAAAGACGTCAAGGGGCTTGCCGCTCTCCACTATGACTCCTCCGTCCATGAACAGGACCCTATCTGAGACTTCTTTCGCAAAACCCATCTCGTGGGTGACTATCACAGAAGTCATGCCGCTTTTGACCAGCTCTTTAATGACGTCGAGGACTTCCCCTACCATTTCCGGATCGAGAGCCGAGGTGGGCTCATCAAAGAGCATCACGTCGGGTTCCATGGCAAGGGCCCTCACTATGGCAAGCCTTTGCTTCTGGCCTCCGGAAAGCCTTGACGGATGGTCGTTTATCTTATCTATCAAACCGACCCTCTCAAGGAGATCCTTTGCCGATTTGTCAGCTTCTTCCTGGGTCTTCTTCTTGGTAAGCACGGGAGCCAGAGTGATGTTCTCTCCCACTGTCATATTGGGAAAGACATTGAAGTGCTGGAATACCATGCCCATCTTCTGCCTGTGCACATTTATATCCACCTG
>JAFZSM010000070.1 GCA_017619385.1 Bacillota bacterium | reverse complement strand
CTTGAAGGCAGCGTAGTAGTGAATGCAGTCAAGAATGCGGCAAAAGGCGTAGGCTTCAATGCAGCAACGGAAGTATACGAGGATATGATCGCAGCAGGTATAGTAGACCCGGCGAAGGTCACAAGATCTGCTCTTCAGAATGCGGCATCCGCATCCTCACTGCTCCTGACCACAGAGGCAGGCATCATCGACTACAAGGCCGAAAAGGACATGGAGAAGATGCAGCAGAAAGCCATGATGCAGCAGCAGATGGGCGGAATGATGTAATTCCAAAAATAATACACTAAGCGGACCTCCCAAATCGTGAGGTCCGTTTTCGTTTGCTGGCAAAAAGCCTGCGATCCATGGTATAATCAGAAAAAGGAGATTTTCAAAGTGATCGATAAAGAAGTCAGGATCCCGGCGGATCTGGCAATGGAAATAAAGCGGGCGGGTCTTGATACGGAGCAAGTGCTGTCGGTTATAGATGATGCGGAAAACGGCGGCCTCAGGGTCTTTGACGAAAGCGAAGGCATATATTATGCTCACGAAAAGACAGGGTCCGTGACCATATGGGTCTCGTATACAAAGAACCCCGGGAATATAGATATAAAAAGCGTATACAGCCATCGGATGGATATCAAGGAGAACAGAGAATGATCTGCGGTAAATGCAATGTACAGCTGGAAGAACAGCAAACGGTTTTTGAATATCTCGGACATGAGCTCACATATCCGGTTTTGAGATGCCCCGTATGCGGCCAGGCCTTCGTGCCGGAAGAACTGGTAAGGGGCAAGATCCACGAAGTGGAGAGCATGCTGGAAGAGAAATGAGATCCCTCGATCTGTCAAAAGATCACGGAGGGCATCCTGTTGATGCCCTCGTGGCAGCCAGGATCGGTATCCCCTATGAAGAACTGACTGAAGAAAAGGTCGGGGAGTACCAGCTCGAGGCTTTCAGAAGAACACTGCGCCGCGCAAAGGAGCGCAGTGGTTTTTATGCCCGTCTTTATAAAGATATAGATCCCGGGTCTGTCAGATCTTTTGAAGACATGGAAAAACTGCCCATGACGTCGGAATCTGATCTTGCAGGGAATGAATGGTCTTTTCTTTGCAGCTCCGCATCCGACGTTGACAGAGTAGTCACTGTCCCCACAACAGGTACCACAGGAAAACAGAAGAAGATCTCCCATACGGAAGATGATATACAAAAGGCCATAGAGTTCATCAAAGCCGGATACGAAGTGATGAACTGCCGGGCAGGAGAAAAGATGCTCATACTCATGTCAGGCACTTCTGCGGGAAGCATAGGAGATATGGTGCTCAAGGCCGTGGAACCTTTGGGAATGAGCATAGAAGTGTTCGGCTCTGTTACAGATGTCAGGACTGCTTATGAAAAACTCATGGATTACAGGCCTGAAGTGGTGGAGGCTGTACCCTGGCATGCAGCGGCTTTGGCCAGTTACGGAAAGCAGTTTGGAAATCCGGAAAAAGAGTTCATAAGGAGCGTCAATCTGAGCGCTGACGTAGTCCCTGATTCCATTGCCGAAAGGCTCGAAAGACTCTGGGAATGCACGGTGCACAGGCATTACGGGTCCACTGAAATGTGTATATTCGGAGGCGTGGAGTGCAGCGCCCGCGAAGGTTATCATATACGTCCCTGCGATATACTTTACGAGATACCCTATACCGATGAAGAGGGGAAGGGCGAGATAGTCATAACGACCCTTGACAGAAAGGTGATGCCCCTTATCAGGTACAAGACGGGAGATATAGGCAAATTTACGGAAACCTCCTGTGCCTGTGGAGGGAGACTTAAAAGGATACTCAAAGTATACGGAAGGGAAAGAGATATATTGCAGTTCGGAGACGTTCAGGTATTCATGTCCGATATCGCAGACGCCCTTTACAAAGAAGACCCGGTAACAGACTTCGAGATAGGGCTTAATGGAGACGAACTGAGCATATGCGTAAAGCATCTGCCGGGCACGGTCTTTGACGAGGAGCGCATTAAGTATGAACTTTATTCTTTAAGCAGTCTTAAGAAAGCGCTGGATGCAGGGCTTTGCAAGTTGGATCTGACTGCTGCAGAGAGCTCAGGCTTTGCTTCAGGATACGATCTTAAGAAAAACGTACACAAGATCGGGAATTGATATCTATGACCGGCAATAATGATCACATCTATTCAATATGCCCCAGATGTCTCAGAAAGCTCCCTGCAGTTTTGGAAAGGATCGAAGGGAAAGAAGGCATTTGGATGACCAGGACCTGCCCTGAGCACGGCCGTTTTTCTGTGCTTGTGTGGAAGGACTATCTCGACTTTGAGGAATGGACTGAAGGAGAAGCCAAACTGAGCGCATCGGAAGAAGACCACTGCAGCGGGAACTGCCGCAAATGCTCGTATCATCTTCAGGATTGCTGCTGTGTCATCCTTGAAGTGACCAAGAATTGCGATCTTCACTGCGCCTATTGCTTTGCTTACGGCGGAGATGCGAATGATATGCCGGCTCTTGACGAACTCAAAAAAGCCGTTGACTGTGTAGCGGACAAGGGGAAGAGTCCTTTGCTGCAGCTCTCCGGTGGAGAGCCCAGCTTAAGGGATGATCTTCCGGAACTTGTTTCATATGCCAAGGAAAAAGGTTGCAGCTACGTTCAGATCAATACGAACGGCATAAG
>JAFZSM010000069.1 GCA_017619385.1 Bacillota bacterium | reverse complement strand
TTAAGTTCAGCCCCGCCTTCATCTGAGAAGTTGACCTTCTTTTCCGCGATCTCTTTTGCCGACTGGGCGATATTCAAAGCGTGGTCTCCCATTCTTTCAAAGTCCGTTATGCAGTGAAGATATTCTCCCACGGTCATGTTCTCCTCTTCGCTGAGCACCGTTCCGGATATCTTCACCAGGTAACTTCCCAGCTTATCCTCGTATCTGTCTATGGCATCCTCATATTTTTCGATGTTCTTGAACATCTTTTCGGAGTAGTTATCCAGAAGCCCTATGGCATCCCGGACATTTCTCCTGACCTTTTCGGACATGGGAATGATGGTCTGTCTTGACTGTTCGATGGCGATAGCCGGGTGGGCAAGGAACCTTTCTTCAAGCTTGTCTATCTGGGCTACATCTTCCTCATCTTCATCATCCTTTACGATCAATATGACCAGTTTTTCAAGAGCCCCTATGAAAGGCATGAGCATCAGGACTGTTACGACTCTGAACAGAGTGTTCAAAAGAGCGATCTTAAAGGGTGTCATGGGCATATCCATGAAACTGAAACCAATTGCGTAGTTCAGTGTATAGAATACGATGCTGAAAAGTATGACGCCTATAACGTCCACCAGAAGATATGAAATAGCCGTCCGTTTTCCTGCAGTGCTTGCGCCGAAGGCCGAGAACAATACAGGTACGGCAGCGCCGATGGCAATACCCATGATTATGGGAAGGGCAACTTCAAATCTGATGGCTCCGGTCACTGCAAGAGCCTGGATAATACCTATGGCTGCGGATGCGCTTTGAAGGACACTGGTAAATACAGCTCCTGCCAGGATGCCGAGAAGCGGCGAAGAAAAACTTGTGAGGAATGCGATGAAGTTCTCGTCAGACTTAAGGTCTGACACGGCTCCGCTCATGGCCTTCATTCCGAACATGAGCACGGCAAAGCCAAGGAGTATCCCTCCCACGTGTTTTTGCGTAGCTTTTTTCGAAAACATGTAAAGACCTATGCCTATTATGGACATGACCGATGCAAGAGTGTCAGTGGACAAAAGACTCATAAGGCCCGAACCGCTTACGTTGAGATACGAAAGGCAGATAAGCCATCCGGTGACGCTGGTGCCTATTATGGCGCCCATGATGATGCCTATAGCCTGTTTCACCTTCATCATTCCGGAGTTTACGAATCCGACTACCATGACTGATGTAGCCGAAGACGACTGTATAAGGGCAGTCACCCCTGCTCCCAGCACTATTCCTTTGAACGGCGTGCTGGAAAGTCTGTACAAAATGAGCTCCAGTTTAGATCCTGCGACTTTTTTCAGACTGTCACCCATCAAAGACATGCCGAAAAGAAAGAGGGCAACTCCGCTGAGCAGTGACAGTACATCCGATAGATCCATATATACCTCCAAACAGTTTGTGTTAAACACAAGGTTTATTCTGCGCCGGCCTTTGCATGTGCATCGGCCGGCAACTCACATCATGTCAGTATATTGTATCATTACGAGATATATTATGGAAGGTTTGCTTTTCAGCCTTTGTTTCTGAGCATCCTTGCTATGCCCATGATGATCCCGAAAGAAACTCCTGCGATGGGCCATACGATCCAGGACCTGTCCCATGCATCAGCTATGAAGCTCCATGCAAGGAAGCCCGCTGTTACAGCCAGCCAGTAGATCGATGCTATGGGAGCTATCCTCTTGCTCTCAGCCTTTTCGGTGCGGCTGTAATCACCTTCTTCGAGAAGAGCCTTGTATCCGCCCCAGATGATGGATGTACGCACTATCATCATGACGCCTGCAGCTATGAGCATGAGCATGATGCCGACTGAAAAGACCTGGTATATGGAATCCTCTCCGAAGAAGAGTATGGAAAGGAAGATGGGTACTACAGCCACTACGCAGAGCACTATGCCCCATGTGAGGAGACGGCTGTGTTCAGCGCTGTATCTTTCGCGGCGCTCTTTTGCAAGGCCCGATACTCCGTACGCTGTTTCTATCTGTTCTTCCTCTATATATTCGAAACGGCTGTGCTTTATGCCTGTGGTCACGAAAAATGCTACAGCTATACCTATGAGGGTGATGAGTACGGTCAGCCCTAACCCCAATGCCTGATGCTCGGTGAGAGAGATCTGTCCCAGTTCCTGAGCCCCCGTAAGGACTATGAGAAGCACGGGAGAGAGTATGCACAGAAAGACCCCGAGAGCGACTCTTCCTGATGAGTAGTTTTTGTGTTCAAGGAAAGAAGAAGCTTCCTCCATCGTTACTACACGAGCCGGAGTATAGCCGGGATCCTCGGCCTCCAAAGGACCTTCCGTAAGATCGAGTTCATCTTTGAGCAAAAGATCGGTGCTGACCCCGAAGATCTGAGACATGGCCACTATGCGGCTCATATCGGGAACGGCCTGGGCGCCTTCCCACTTTGATATGGACTGGCGGCTTACATTGAGCTTTTCCGCAAGCTCTTCCTGAGACCAACCGCTTCTTTTTCTGAGTTCTATTATCTTGTCTGCAAGTATCATTTTTTTAGTTCTCCTTTGTCTGCTTTTTTGCCGCGGCTGCGGCTTTCGTTTACGCTGCAATAGTAGCGTTTCCGAAGGTAGCAGACCATAAAGAAGGCTGTAAACTTTCGCAACCGGCAGTTGCATATCCGGTTTTTTCCCGGACATCTTCATTGTAAACTCATTTTGTATGTTTGATAAGGGTCTATCGACCCCTGAAAAAGAAAAACTCCCGAGTTATGGCATATGCGGGAGATTTTCTGCAGAGAAAGGAAATCAATTCAGTTAAGAATTTCATATAGTATTGCTCCGCCGCACAAAATGTAAATATTGGTGTATAATATGTTATTATACAAGTATCCCATATAGGCGGACTTAGATCTGTAAGCAGGGGGATCTACTATGAGAGAGAAAAAGACTAAAGCCGGACAATTCATCATCGAACTGCAGGAATGGAGGAGCATAATGGCGCTCATCGCCTGCTGTATAACTCTGGCATGCACATCCGTATGCGTGATCTGGGCGGTCGTACGCCATATGGAAGGCGGAGAAGGTCCGATGCACGCCTTCAGGTATTTCACCACCCTTTCCAACAGCCTCACATTCTTTGCAGCAGGCTTTATTTTCCCCTACGCCATAAACGGTATAAGGATGAAGAGACTCATATATCCCAGATGGCTGTCCCTTGTCCACTATTCGGGAACTGTCTGCACCACGCTGACCTTCGTTTTTGCCATGGTGTTCATTCTTCCCTATAACAAAGAGATGGCTCTTGGGGGGAGCAACTTCTTTCTCCACCTGATCTGCCCCATCGCCGTGCTCATATCTTTCATGATGGTCGAATCGAGTTACGAATACAGGAAAAAGGATACTCTTATCTGTCTCATTCCTCTCATGATGTACTCGATCTTATACACGACAAAAGTCGTAGTCATAGGCGAAGTCAACGGCGGATGGCCCGACATGTATATGTTGAACACTTTCCTGCCGTTCTATCTCAGTTTTCCCGCAGTATGGCTCCTTGCCCTTGCCATATCATTCGGGATCAACAGATTCTCATCTTTCCTGTTCAAGAAAAGACAGAACGACATGCTCTTCTCACTGAACAGGTATATAGACCCGGTGGAACTCAAATTGGAAGTCTATGAACTGGGTAGGCTCTACGGCACATGCGATGATGAAAACGACCTGAGCATACCCTATGATCTCCTAAAGCAGCTGGCGGGCCACTACACTGAAGGAACCACTCTGGACGAACTGTTCAGAATGTATACAGCCGGTCTTCTGGCCGGAGTCAACGAAAAAGAAAAGGAAGCAGAATAGGTATCGCCGACTGAACTATCCGCATAACGAGAAGATAGTATTATCAGAGAAAGGCTTATCTTAATGGGAAACCGCGAAACTAGGCTCTGGACTAAAAACTTCACTCTTTTGACTCTGGCTTCGGCCATAGGAAGCGCCGGAGGTATAGCAGGTAGTTTTGCTTTGTCCTTTTTTGTATTTGATGAAACAGGAAGCACCCTGGCTTCATCTCTTGTTATAGCGGTACAGCTCATACCTCATGTTATAGTACCTCTTTTTGCAGCCCCTCTCATGGACAGACTGCCAAGAAAAGCATTCCTTGTAGGAGGCGACCTGGGAAGCGGTCTTATCTACGCCGCCATGGGTTACTGGCTCCTTACAAGAAAATTCTCATATATAGGATACCTTTTGATATCCATGATACTTGCTGTCATTGCTTCTATAGATCATCTTGCCTATTCCGCCATGTATCCGTCAGTCATAAACGAAGGAGCCGAACAAAAAGGCTACGCGGTAGCCTCTATGCTCTATCCCATCCTCAATGTAGTCATGACACCTCTCGGAGCTGTGCTCCTTGATACCATTGGTGTACCTATGCTTCTCCTGATACAGGGCGGCATGGCAATAGCTGCCGGGATAACTGAGAGTTTCATAAGCGATGTCAGTGAACCGACGGCCGGAGTAAAGGGCTACGGCGTAAAGGACTGGATTGGAGATCTCAAAGAAGCTGTCGATTATCTGAAAAAAGAAAAAGGTCTTCGCAGCATATTCGAATATGTTGCTTTCGCCAGCGGTATCACGAGAGGATACAACCCGCTGCTTGTGGCATTCTTCCGTACCATGCCGGGGCTCAGCGCTGCTATGTATTCCCTTTTTTCAGCCGCCGATTTCCTCGGACGCACAGCTGCGGGCGCTTTACAGTACAGCGTAAAGATATCGAAAGAAAAAAGGCATAAAGCTCATACTCTTTTCTGCCTTGGAAGCGATCTTATGAATATGACTCTTTTGTGGCTTCCCTATCCGCTGATGCTCGTCAACAGAGCCTTAGGAGGTTTTCTTGAAAACAATAAAGGCATACTCAGAAGCGCAGCTGTTCAGCTCTATATTCCGGAAAACCTAAGAGCAAGGATAAACGGTTTCAACAATACCGTTGTCACTGCCCTTGGCAGCGTGCTTGCCCTTGTTGTAGGCGCAGCAGGAGAGATCATGGACTACCGACTTTGCGTTACAGTCCTCAGCGCAGTATCCATCCTGTGCTGCTGGCTGCTGACTGTAAGAAAAGAGAGGGAAGCAGATAAAGTCTTCAGCGCCGAGTGAACATTTCATCTAAAAAAGGAGAGCGCTGCTGCGCCCTCCTTTCTTCTTGTCATACAGACCCGTAAACGACCTTTCCATTGAATATGGTGCATACGGGTCGAATATCCTTTATCTCGTCATGGGGAACAGTGAATATATCCCTGTCGAGGATGACCATATCAGCAACGTAACCGGGAGCTATGCGGCCCTTCCAGTTTTCAGCAAACTCCGCTTCCGCGCTGCCTATGGTGTATGCGTCCACGGCTTGTTCCACCGTTATGCACTCATTCGGGCAAAAGCCTCCTTCAGGGAAAAGGTTCAAATCTTTTCTCGTTACCGCAGAGAACACACCGTCAAAGGGGTTTATATCCTCAACGGGCGAATCCGTTCCGAAAGATACGCAGCTCCCGTTCCTTATGGCCGTACCGAAGGCATAGGACGTTGAAGCCATTTCCTCTCCCACCCTTGATGCAACGACGTGGAGGTCGTAGTTAAGGAATATGGGCTGATAAAAAAAGTGTATATCGGACTTTCTTATCCTCTCAAGCAAGGCTGCATCGGTTATCTGGCAGTGGATAAGAGCGTGGCGGTTCTTGTTGGGACCATTTCCTATTACCTTCTCATAGCTTGCTACGGTACCTTCGACGGCACCGTCTCCTATGACGTGAGTCACTGCCTGTATGCCCAGCTCATCAGCTGCACCTACGAGGCTGTCCATGAGCTCTTGGGACATGCAATCCATGCCGAAGTTTCCGGGATCGTCTGCATACTCCTTTCTCATGAGAGCCGTTCTTGCTCCCAAAGAACCGTCTTTGAAGAGCTTGAGAGGTCCCACGGTCACTTGTCTTCCGTGAAGGAGCTGTCCGTATCTGGAGAACATGCCGTTCCTTGCAGACTCTCTTATCTCTTCGGGAGTGTAATAGCATATCTGATATCTGTATCTAAGAGTCGTCGCTTCGTTTTCATACACGTCGTCTATGACCTTGCTGATGATGCCGTTGGGATCCTTGTTCGACGACAGGTCGTTGGACTGGACGCTGGTCACGCCGAGAGAAGTTGCATACCTCATGGCAGCCAGGAAGTTTTCTTTCATTTGTTCTTCGCTGGGTTCCGGTATGAGCCTTATGGGCAGGTAGCATCCGTTCTCCGCAAAGACTCCGCTTGGGTAACCGTTTTCTTCCCTCCAGAAACTCCCGTCCTTAAGGTCCGGTGAATTCTCATCAAGGCCCAGCATCTCTATGGCTTTTGTATTGCAGGTGAGAATGTGGCCGCAGGTCCTTTCCAGGATGACGGGGAATTCCGTGCTTATCCTGTCCAGGTCGTGTCTTGTGGGTATCCTCTTCTCTCCTTCTGTAAAGAGATCCTGGTTCCATCCGAAACCGTGGAGCCCTTCGCTTTTCACGTTGGGATGATCCTCTGCGAACTGCCTGCATACTTCAACCATGGCGTCTATGGACTTAATATTTGTGATGTGCGGTCTGTTGACCATCTCGCCCACCATGAGCAGATGGCAGTGTGAATCGTTGAACCCCGGAATGACAGTGCGTCCGCCGCAGTCAACTCTTTCTGCATCGTCGCTCAAAGCTGACAGCTCCTCGAAAGTTCCAACCGCCTCTATATCGGTACCATTTACAAGAACGGCCTCTGCGAACTGTCCTTCTCCGAGGTATGCCTTTGCATTGTAATAAATCGTACTCATCAGTTTTGCCTCCTACTGCTCATCGCTTTCTTCCGTAAACGGATGCTTCTCGTTGTACTTTCCCAGTATGAAGTACATTACGAAGCCGACTGCGGGAACTGCCATTCCTATGATAGCGCTCTTCGGGTCGTCTATAAAGGTATTAACCACAAGTCCCAGGAAAAGAAAGGCCGTAATGACTACAGTCACCACTCCGCCCCAGACCTTGTAGGGTCTTTCGATGGACGGGTACTTCTTCCTCAGTATGAGTACCGAAAGCACTATGAGAAAGTTGAACAGGCATCCGCCGAACTCAACAAGATTGGTCAGCTGGTTGAGGGAACTGATCCACACCAGGACCAGCGATATTACCGCCTGAACCATGAGGGCCACGTGGGGTATCCTGTACTTTGGATGGAGCCTTCCGAAAGAGGGAAAGAAATGTCCCCCCTTTGCCATGGCATAGTAGGCTCTCGGGAAAGCGAGTATGCATCCGTTGAGGGAGCCGAACATGGATATGACCATGGTCACTATGACTATGATTGCCCCTGCGGCTCCAAGGGTCTGCCTTGCGACCACAGTACCGAGGAAATAGTTGCCTGCCGATATCTCGCTGTAAATGGTATCGGCATCAAGCACCCTGTATATGGAGAAATTGAATACGGTATAGAGGACCGTGACTCCCCCTATGGCTATTATGAGGGAAAGAGGCAGATTCCTCTTGGGATTTTTGATCTCCTCCGTTACAGTGTTGAGATTCGTCCATCCCTCATAGGCCCAGAGCGTGGCTATGACGGAAAACGCTATCATGCTGATCGGATTTGCAGATGCCACCGTCTCCGCATGCTTTACGGAAAGGGAGAGATCGGGAGTCGCTTTCCCCGCAAAGAGAGCCACCGCTATGATGAGGAATATGGGCAGAAGCTTTGCCACCATGGTCACGTTCTGGAGTCTGCTTCCTCCTTTAACTCCGAAGAAGTTATATATGGTAAGCCCTATGATCAATACCGTGGCGAATACCTTTATGCCCATATCTCCGTATCCGAGATAAGGAGCAAGAGCCGTAGGCAGGGCTATGGCAAGGGCCGATATGGACCCTGGCCCTCCTATGACCCAGCTGTTGAATCCGCTCAAAAACCCTACTATGGGATGATATGCTTCTGAAAGATATACTACGCCTCCGCCTGCTTTGGGTATGGACGTTCCGAGCTCCGCATAGCAAAGCCCGCCGAGGAGCGACACCACTCCTCCTATTATCCAGCAAAGAAGAGCCAGTCCCTGGCTCATGCCGGACCTCATGAGAACATAGGAGCCAAGGTAGAATATGCCCGATCCCACCATGATACCTCCTATGATGCTTATACCTCCGAAAAGGCTTATCTCTCTTCTAAAGCCTGTGTTTTCAGAAGTAAGTTCACTGACCCTCTGATCGTTATCCATCTTGTTCACCTTTCCTTTCTTTCAATAGGTTCCTTTTGGCTAACAAAAAACGGCCAAAGTCGAAAGCTTTGACCGCTCAGAATACTAATCAGCTATACTTCTGATGTTTGTATAAGCAGCGATAGCTCTCCACACATTTTTGTGTGACAGTAGCATGGCTGTCTGCCATGCTCCCAGCATCACATAAGCGCAGCGCTTATGTGCACTTCGGCGAAATACCCCTCACCTTCGTTCTTTGCCTGCTGCAGGCTCCCGAAGGCTGCTGGTGCTCCGCGCCTCTATCTGTCCGTTTTTTGTTATTTTGGTGGATATTAATGGAAAAACATGAGTTTGTCAAGTGGATTTTTGAATTTTTTTACAATTTATCCCGTACACTCCGTATTTTTATGCTTTTTTCTCCGGAAATGCTCCTTTCGGCGCCTCTCCTATATCATTTCTTCAGGACGGAAGACTTCGTCGAACTTTTCTTCCGAAAGGAAGCCGAGGCTCACGCAGGCTTCTTTCAATGAGATGTTCTCTTCATATGCTTTTTTAACTGTTTTTGCAGCGTTTTCGTATCCGATATATGGATTGAGAGCCGCCGCCAGCATCAACGAATCGTGAAGATTCCTGTTCATTTTCTCCTTGTCTGCTTTGATGCCGCTGACGCAATTGTCAGTAAAGCTGATCATGGCATCTGCAAGGAGCCTGGCTGACTGTATGAAGTTATATGCTATGACAGGAAGGAACACGTTGAGTTCGAAATTGCCCTGGGACGCCGCCATACCTACAGCTGCATCGTTTCCCATGACCTGTACGGCCACCATGGTCACTGCCTCGCACTGGGTCGGATTGACTTTTCCCGGCATTATGGAAGATCCCGGTTCGTTTTCCGGTATAGATATCTCTCCAAGGCCAAGCCTTGGGCCTGAGGCCATCCATCGTATATCGTTGGCTATCTTCATAAGATCAGCCGCAAGAGCCTTTAAGGCTCCGTGGGCAAAAACCGTTTCATCCCTTGAACTTAAAGCGTGGAACTTGTTGGGATCTGATGTGAATCTCTTGCCCGTATACTCTGAAAGGGTCTTTGCCATTTCTTCTCCGAAGGCCTTGGGAGCATTGAGCCCTGTGCCCACTGCAGTGCCTCCTATGGCGAGATTCTCAAGATATGGTACTGAGCTTTTAAGCATCTCCACATCTCTCTCAACGGAAGTCCGCCATCCGGAGATCTCCTGGCTGAAGGCTATGGGAGTGGCGTCCTGAAGATGAGTCCTGCCCGATTTGACCACCCCTTCATTTTCTTCCTCGAGCCTTTTTAAAGCTGCAGCGAGCCTCCCTGCAGCGGGAAAAACCCGGTTTTCCAGTATGGTGACAGCCGCTATATGAAGAGCCGCAGGGAAGGTATCGTTGGAACTCTGGCTCATATTCACGTCATCGTTGGGATGAAGGAGAGCCTTGCCAAGTATTTCGTTGCCGCGGTTTGCTATGACTTCGTTAACGTTCATATTGGACTGGGTCCCTGAGCCTGTCTGCCATACGACCAAAGGAAAATGCTCATCCAGAAGTCCCGCTGTTATCTCGTCCGAGACCTTGCATATGGCGGCGCATTTCTCCTCCGTCATCCTGCCGGGAAGAAGTTTTCTGTTTACGCTTGCCGCAGCTTTTTTGAGAAGGGCAAAAGCATATATGATCTCTTTGGGCATGGTCTCGATGCCCGTTCCTATGCGGAAATTCTTAAGGCTCCTTTCGGTCTGGGCGCCCCAGTATTTATCGGCAGGGACTTTCACATCTCCCATGCTGTCATGTTCTGTCCTGTATTCCATGATGTTCTCCCCGGTCATTCAGACATATTGTTTTTAACGAACGACACTGTCCCCATGATGACCCTTGTCATGGGCATGCCGTTGAAAAAGTGATTGGTGTTCACGTAGGTGATCTTACATGAAGGCAGCAGCTCTTCAGCCTTCGTTAGAAGTTCCGGCATATCTGCCCCTATGGAAGGGCTTTCAGTGCCTGCATATACAGCGACGTTTCGGTCATAAGCTGCCATGAGATCGTAGATATCGAAACTGCAAAGATCTTCGAAATAGATCCTTCCGAAATATATGTCTCCTTCCACTATCTCCGGAATATCGTCTGTGTCAGGGAACTGCTCCTTAGCCTCTTCATTGAGATAAAAAGCAGGTTCAACAAGCACCATTCCCTTTATGAGGCCGGGATTCTTAAATCCCACATATCCCGAAGCAAAGCCTCCCATGCTGTGTCCCCAAAGGAATATATTGCTGTCATCTACATAGGAAAGCTTTGACATAGCCGAAACTATGGATTCTATATCGGCTGCCTCTTTCAGCGGTGACCAGTTGAGATAGTCATCTATCATAGCTCCCATGTATCCCGTGTCGCTGGGATCGAAGACCACACCGACTATGCCGCTTTCGGCAAACATCTGCGCCATGCCCTGATACCCGTAGTGAGAGGTGGCAAAGCCGCCTGCGATGATGACGACGGGGAAAGGCCCTTCGCCTTCGGGAATGTATATTTCTCCGTAGAACTTGGTTTCCCCTCTGTAGAAATACACTGCAACGGCTCTTCCCGCATCCTGTACGGTCTCCATGGGAAGATCGGCCGCATTCCTGTATTCTGACAGGAGTTCATCCTCCGGAAACTCTATGCTTTCCTCTATTTCTTTTTCTTTCCCGCAGCTACACATGATGCCGGGGATCAGAGATACGATCAGTAATAAAGAAATCAGTTTTTTCATTTTTTTGCCCTTTTTTCTTTCACGTCCTTCCATGCTCTTCTGAAAGCACATACCACTCCGTACCCGCAAAGCAGTTTCCTTTGGAACGGAAGAAGCATACTTCCCGTGAAGTCCTTCGAGGACTTCTTCTATCTTTTCGTCTATCTTTGCAAAAAGACCCGGCTGTTTGCTCCCTTTCAGTTTCTCTCTTTCGCTCTGCCTGTCCTGTATACCT
>JAFZSM010000068.1 GCA_017619385.1 Bacillota bacterium | reverse complement strand
TATGACCCCGAAGGAAACACCTGCGATAGGCCAAACGATCCACGTTCTATCCCACGCACTAGTTATAAAGCTCCAGGCGAGAAATCCTGCTGTCACTGCCAGCCAATAAATTGAAGCTATAGGAGCCATCCTTTTGGTTCCTTCTCTATCTTGTTCAGCGTATCGAAAAAGCGGTAAGTTGCAACAGCAGGACCAAACAAAAGCAGCCCGAAAGTATTCCAGCCGAACATATGCCACCAGGATGTATACGGGCCTTCAATACCCATACCTGCAGCTATTTCTTTCAGTTCTTCCGCGATCCTCGCCATCCAGACCAGTGTATAGATGAAGAGTGTCGGGATGCCGAGAAGATACGCTTTCCAGTACGGCATCAGCTTGTGGCCAAGTACCTCTTCCAATTCATCCTGAAGCCCTCCATAGGGCATATACAGCAGGAAGAAGAGTCCTGCTGTAAAGAAATCGATGAAGCCCAGCCAGAAACCCTTTCGATTTGTATGTTCAAACGCCATCATATTTTCTCTTCTGCAGATTCTGAAGAAATATATCTGATCACTTCGCTGCAGTCTCCGTCTATAACGATGGATCGATTTTCGATCTGTTTAGGACAATATGCTTCATCAAAATTAAGACATGCATATACAGCGCTGGTGTTGTCATAGGTCATCTGCCAGAAAGGATATTTGATTATCACAGGGGTATTCATGCCAATTCCAAGTTCCAGGAACAGCACATGCTGTCCGTCGTGTCTTCGGAGATAGCCTGAGTAAGCGGCCGAAGCCCTGTGCCAGCCTTCATCCTCCACAAAACTGTCGTCCGAACGCAGATTCATAGTCATGTCACTTCCATCATCAGGACACTTCGGAATCAGTTCCGTCGGGATCCGCATGGAAAGCTTTTTATCAGCCGGAACATCAAAAACGTCGTCTTCATTCCGTACAAATCCCTGAGCTTCCATAGCCTTCATGACCCATTCTTCATTATCGTAGGTCTTTTGTATCTTAGGGTTTACGCTTTGAAACAATCCGTAATCACCCTGCGTGTAAAAGAGACGCTCTTTATCAAATCCGGCACGTTGGAACTGGTGGTCCACATTGGTCGTGATAACAAAGTGATCCTTGTCCTTTACCAACTCGTAAAGATCCCGGTATACCGGTTTGGGAGCGTCTATGTATCTGTTGAAGTAGATATGTCTTGCCCACCATGCCCAGCGGGTCTCATCATCTGGGTAGGGGTAGAAACCGCCTGAGTATATATCCCCTATTCCGAACTTTTTTGAAAAATCGATAAAATATCTTTCAAAACGCTCTCCGCTGTAAGTTAATCCCGCAGCCGTGGAAAGACCAGCACCTGCGCCAATCACGATGGCATCGGCAGTCTCTATCTCTTTTTTCAGACGGTCCAGATTCTCAAGGCGTGTTCCGTTCCCGTGTGAAAAACCGGAACTGAAACGGCGAACTCCTGTGATCCCTTTCTGTATCGTTTCAAGATATCCGTTTGGCATATCAGAATAATTGCTGCTCATAATACTCCCTGTCCTCATCCTTAAAAACGTTAAAAACGACCCTTTCCATTGTACCCGGGTGCACGCTTAACCAGTCGGTCACGGTCTTCACTGCGATCTCTGCTGCCCTTTCATTCGGGAAGCAAAACACACCTGTGGAGATACAGCAAAAGGCCACGCTTTTCAGGCCGTTCTCCCGACACATATCAAGAGTGCTCCGGTAACAAGCAGCAAGTTCTTCCTCCAATTGCGGAGTCAGATGGTTCTGTACGATCGGTCCGACGATATGAATGACCTTCTTCGCCGGAAGATTGTATCCGTCCGTCAGCATCGGCACCGAAGTGGGCTGCTCATAATCCCTGCCATACCGGTTCCTGAGTTCCTGCATCCTGCGATTGCACTCAGCCCTTAGCTGCACTCCCGCGAATGTGTGGATGCAGTTATCGATGCAGTTATGCATCGGAACAAAGCACCCCAGCATCTGTGAATTGGCTGCATTAACGATCGCGTCGACTTCAAGTCTTGTGATATCGCCCTGCCAGATGGAGATTTGATCTGCAAAAGCATGACTGCTGCCCTGATCCGCGATCTCAGGGATCTCTGAAAGACTTACGATCCCATTTTCCGATATTCTTTCTTTAAGGTACTCATCCTGTACTGCCAAGACCTCAGGAGGCATTTCCTTTGGCATTCGTATGTTCATGAGAGACCTTAAAGTAATGCGCTTTCCTTCCGTATCGGAAGGCGTCTTTATATTCTTGTATTCTTCCGAGTCCTCTTTGAATGCCTCTACAAGGTATTCGAGTCTTTCTTCCTGGTTGTTCATAAGACCATTCGCTTTCAATTTCAAACCTATTTCTTTTCTGCCGTATCCAGGCTGTTTCCGAAAACGTAGAACCTTTGATACAAAAATTCAGTGACGAAATTAAGAAGCATATTAAGAGCCGTTACGAGATACTCGTTCCAGCAAAGAGTTTCCGTAAGATATTTGACGAGCAATGTGGAAAGAGGCGTAAAGACTACGTAATATGCAGCCACTTTGAGCATTGCTATGGGCACGTTTGCCGCAGACTTAAAGGTAAACTTACGGTTTAGCGTAAAGTTCCAAAGCACCGAAAGTACGAGGGCTATGAGATAGGACAGCCAATACTTAAGATGAAGCATCTCATTCAGAAGTGTGAAACTGCCTATCTCGATAAGGCCTGCGCTTATGGAGAACAAGGTGAATTTAACTGCTCTTAAAACTTCTTTTTTGTCCATATATTTACTCCTGTAATTCTTTTTCTATTTGCCTAAGGAAATTCTCCAAAAAAGCGTGCCTTTCCTCTGCTATTTCCTTTGCCGCATCGGTGTTCATAAGGTCCTTGAGAAGCAGCGGCTTGTCGTAAAAGTGTTTTACCGAGTCTTCCAGTGGTCTTCCGTGCTGACCGCCGAATGCGAAGGTCCTTGCCACTCCTACTGCCCCTATGGCGTCAAGGCGGTCTGCATCCTGCACTATCTTTCCCTCAAGGGTGTCCGGAGCCTTTCCCTTGTTATGGCTGAAGGATACGGAGTTGATAGCTCTGCATATGTCCTCTGTCCTGTCCGAAGCTACTCCGTTTTCCAGAAGAAAGGCTCTTGCGTTGGCATTGTTCTCCGTAGCAAAGAGCTTGTAGTCATCGGCATCATGAAGAAGGGCAGCCAGCATTACGACCTCTCTGTCGCAGCCTTGCTCTTTCTCTGCTATAGCCATTGCATTCCTGCATACTCTCAGTGAATGGTCTGCCCCGTGCCCTCCGAAGTCGTCTTTGAACAGTTCTTTTATATACTTTTCCGCTTCTTTATACAGTTCCTCGTAACCCATTCAGTTCATCTGTGGATTACGGTGATATTTGCATCAGATTTGCAATCT
>JAFZSM010000007.1 GCA_017619385.1 Bacillota bacterium | reverse complement strand
TAGCAGCCATCATAGGCATCACCTTTATCATGTTCATAAAGAGAAAA
Organism: Bacillota bacterium; assembly: GCA_017619385.1. Taxonomy (GTDB): domain Bacteria; phylum Bacillota; class Clostridia; order Peptostreptococcales; family Anaerovoracaceae; genus RUG13409. Next base: position 8,764 of record JAFZSM010000007.1, on the reverse strand, counting down.
AATTCCGGCACCATAGGTACCATTGCCATGGGATTCGGAATACTCTTTACCGGACTTCTCAGCATGACCAATGCTGTGGCGCCTCTTTCGGAATCTGAAGCGTTCACGAGGCTTTTCACAAGTTTCGGAGACAGACCGCTTCTCGGATTCCTCGCAGGACTTGCCGTAGCTTTCGTGCTGCAGTCATCATCTGCGACCATCGGTATACTCCAGGCTCTGTCGGTTACCGGAGCCATAGGCTTCAGTTCCGTTTATCCCATACTGCTGGGTATATATATGGGAGACGGACTCACGACTCTTATCGTCTGCTCCATAGGAACAAAGGCCGACACCAAGAGAACCGGCATGATCAACATGCTTTACAACATAGCCTGCATCATCTTGATCATGATAGCGGTCAATGTGGCTCACGCAGTAGGCGCCATAGATGATCTCTGGGGAAGCACCTTGAATTCCGGAGGTATAGCGAACATACACACAGTCTTCAAACTGAGCACGGCCATATTGCTCCTGCCACTTGCCAAGCCTTTCGAAAAAGCATCGAGAAAACTGGTAAAGGACGATGCCAACAAGGTCGAAAGAGGCGCTGAGATCGAAGCTCTCGACGAAGCTTTGTTTTCATCTCCTGCTCTTGCCCTCAACAGCACCTACATGGCGCTGTGCACCATGAACAGCATCGTAAGCACCAATGTATTCACGGCAATAGGACTTACGGAACAATATGACGCATCCCTTGCTGACAGGATAAAGGATGACGAGCTGTATATGGACCAGCTTGAAGACGCAATCAACGCTTATCTTGCAAAGATGACCCCGCACCTTAAACCGGGGCTTCAGGAAAGCATACAGAACTACTATCTCCAGTGCGTCACGGATTTCGAGAGGGCCGGGGATCACGTTTATTCCATATGCAGATGCGCTGAGACCATAATAGAAAAAGACGGCAAATTATCTGAGCATGCCCTTGCAGAACTTAGGCTCATCTGCGAACCTTTGAAAGAATTGCTCGCTTATACGTCTCACGCTTTTACCAAGCAGAACCAGGATTCTGCAAGGAAAGTCGAGGCTTATGTAGTCATCATAAACAAAATGGCAAAGAAGTGCAGAGACAACCATATGGATCGAATGGTATCAGGCATTTGCGATGCAGTCACCGGATCCATATTCCTCGATATATTGATGCACATAGGAAGAGTTGCAGACATGTGTTCCAATATCGCTATCCATACTTTGCTGAGGCACGATTCTTCTGAAGAGAATTATGAGCACGTATATACGTCTGATCGTCATCAGATGAACGACGAGGAATACAACACTGCGATAGAAGTTTTGAGCAACAAGTACCTTAAGAAACTATAACAGTCTCTTATATATTGGGCATGAAAAAACCGGTCATCAGACCGGTTTTTAGTTTCTATTTATTAAGCAGAAGTTCTGCTATCTGGACCGCGTTGGTCGCTGCTCCTTTTCTTATCTGGTCGCCGCAGCACCAGAGGGCAATGCCTCCGTTGGTCAGATCTTCCCTTATTCTTCCCACGTAGACCAGATCCTGGTCCGAGGTGAGTAGAGGGGTGGGGAACTGATCGTTTGCGGCATCGTCCAGGACCACTGTCCCGGGGAAGGCTGCAATGGCTTTTCTTGCTTCCTCCACGCAGATCTTTTCTTCCGTCAGCAGATTGATGCTTATGGAGTGGGACCTCAGCACCGGTACTCTCACGCAGGTGCAGCTCACTTTCATGTCCGGCATATGGAGTATCTTGCGGCCTTCGTTCTGCAGTTTCATTTCCTCCTTAGAGTAGCCGTTATCGGTGATATTTCCGATCTTCGGGATGAGGTTAAAGGCGATCTGGCAGGGAAAGGCATCCACTGTCAGCTCTTCGCCGGCGGCATATTGCTTTACCTGTTCTTCCAGTTCATAGAGGCCTGCTCTTCCCGCGCCTGATACGGCCTGGTAGGATGAGGCTGTCATGGTCTTGATGGGACTCAGTTTTGCTATGCCTCCTACGGCAACGGCTGCGATGATGGTCACGCAGTTTGGGTTTGCGATGATGCCGCTGTGTTTGAACGCGTCTTCCGGGTTGATCTCAGGTACTACCAAAGGCACGTCATCGTCCAGCCTGAAAGCGCTGGAGTTGTCGATGAATACTGCGCCTGCTTTTTTTATGGCCGGAGCAAAGCGCTGGGCGACTGCGTTCTCAGCAGCTCCCAGAACAATGTCCATACCTTCGAAGGAGCTGTCCGCAGCTTCTTCGTATGTGTACTCTTTGCCCTGATATGTGCATGTCTTACCTGCACTTCCTTTGCCTGAGAGAAGGCGAAGTTCGTCAAAGGGAAAGTTTCTTTCAGCCATGACTTTGAGCATCTCTCTGCCCACAAGTCCGCTGGCTCCCAGTACTGCTACTTTCATGTTACGCTCCTTTCTTTGTGAAACTGTCGTAGAGGACCTGGACCGTGCGGTCGCAATCCTCGTCTGCGACTCCTATGAGTATATTGAGTTCTCGCGCGCCTTGGGATATGAGCCTTATATTGATGTTGTTCTCGCCCAAAGCTCCGAAGATAAGTCCGGATATACCGGATCTGAAAACCATCCTTCTCGAGACGCAGGCTATCATGGATATGCCCTCCGAGATCTTTACGCTGCCGCCTGTCATTTTTTCTATCTCTGCGGCTATGGAATATACCGACTGCTTATTGACGCCGTTTTCAAGAATGACGGAGAAAACGTCAAGCCCGGAGCTTACCTGCTCCACTTTGATGCCTCTTGATACGAAGACCTGCATCACGGCGCTTATGGCTTCCAGGCTTAGGTTGTCCTTCTTTACGTCTATGATGGTATAGTGCTTCTTTCCCGTTATGCCCGTGATATAGAACTTGTCATCCTTCATGTCGTCGTCTTCGAAACTCTCGTCGATGAGGGTCCCTGCAGCTTCCGGATCGTTGGTGTTTCGTATGTTAACCGGGATGCCTGCAACTTTGACAGGATATACGGATGCTTCGTGGAGCACCTTTGCTCCCATGTATGTGAGTTCTCTGAGCTCGTCGTAGGTGATTTTGGGAATGGGGTAGGGGTCCTTTACTATGGACGGGTCTGCCATGAGTATGCCCGGTACGTCGGTCCAGTTCTCATATATATCTGCGTCGAGAGCTGCTGCGAATATGGCGCCTGTTATGTCTGAACCGCCTCTGCTCATGAGGGCGATCTCGCCGTCATCAAGGCTTCCAAAGAATCCGGGTACCACTATGCAGCCCTTTGTCTTGCTGTATGCAAGTCGAATGGCCTCATAGGTCTTTTCCGTTTCTATGCTTCCGTCATAGCCCAGGAACACCGTGTCTTTCGCATCTACGAATTCGAATCCAAGATACTCAGCAGTTATCCTTGCGCTGAGATATTCGCCTCTGGAAACAAGATAGCTTTCGGGAGCGCCTTTTGCCAGATCTTCTTCGATCACTCTGAAGGCTCCTTCAAGATCGAATTCGATCTTAAGGCTGTCCACTATCTCTCTGTATCTGTCCTTGATGGTTTCCAGCATGGGCCTGTGGTCTACCCCGTATTTTATATGGGCATAGCAAAGATAGAGGAGGTCCGTTATCTTGTTATCTTTTGAAAATCTTTTTCCCGGAGCGCTGACCACTATGACCTTTCTTCCGGGATCAGACTCCACTATGGACTTTACCTTTGCGAATTGTTTTTCATCTGCGAGGCTGCTGCCTCCGAATTTTGCTACTTTAAGCATTTTGTTCTTTCCTGTCTATGATCTTCAGTATATCTGCGGCTACGTTTGCGCCGGTGGGTCCTTTGCCAGCTCCTGCACCTCTGAACGAAAGGGTGCCGCATCTCTCCCCCTTGAGGTAGAAAAGGTTCTCAGGACCTTTAAGCATATACATGGGGTCATCTTGGCCAACGAGCTGAGGTGCTATCTCCGCTTTGATATTTCCGTTTTCCATATATGCCTTTGCCACGAGCCTTACGGACATTCCGCTTTCCTTTGCGCATTTTATTGTTTCGTCCGTTATGCCTGTGATGCCCGTTGTGGGGATGCTCTCGGGATCAAGCTCTCCTCCGAAAGCCAGGTTGCAGGATATGGCCAGTTTTGCTCTTACGTCATAACCCATGACGTCGGCTGTGGGATCTGCTTCCGCATATCCAAGTTCCTGGGCCTTTTTGAGTGCATCGTCATAGCTTTCGCCTCTCGTCTGCATGGCGTCGAGGATGAAATTGGTGGTCCCGTTCATGACCCCGCCTATCTCTTTTATACTGTCCACTCTGCTGTATCTTTTGAGATTCTCAAGCCAGGGTATGCCGCCTCCCGCAGTAGCCGAATACCCAAGGCAAACGCCTTTTTCTTCAGCGAGTTTCGTCAGTTCCGAGAAGTGGTGGGACAGCATCTGCTTGTTTGCCGTGACCACGTGTTTGCCTGCAAGAAGAGCCTCTTTGACAAAGTCATAGGCAGGGTGTTCTCCTCCCATAAGTTCTGCCACCAGCTCTATATCAGGGTCTTTTAAAATGGTTTCGTAATCATCTGTAAGTAGATGGGCTATCTCGGGAATCTCTCTTTTGTCAAGTACGCGGACAAGCTCTGCGCTGCTTCCTTTAAGGGCTTCTGCGCATCCGCTTCCCACGGTCCCGTATCCCAGTATCGCTATTTTCATGGCCTTTGTATGTTTTATGTTACGGATATAAAAAAATTACAGATATTATATGTTAATTGGACACTTTCTGCAATATCAATGCTGTGATACAATGGATGTGCTATGAAATATTTAAGTACGAGAAACAAAAACAATACGGTGAGCAGCCTTGAGGCTGTCATCCAGGGCCTCGCAGAGGACGGGGGCCTTTTTGTCCCCTCCGAGATCCCTCCCGCAGGCCTTTGTGAAGAAGATCTTAAGTCCATGAGCTACGATGAGATCGCGGCTCACATTCTGAACGTGCTCCTTCCCGAGTACGGCAAGGAAACTGTCGATGAGATAGTCGAAAAGGGCTACGATGGCAAGTTCAGCGCAGCAGATAGGGTAGATCTCAAATATGCCGGCGGATATGGTTTCCTTGAGCTTTATCACGGACCCACCTCAGCTTTTAAGGATATGGCTCTTTGCCTTCTTCCCAGGCTTCTTACGGCAGCCAATAAACTGACGGGAAACCCGGATAAGGTCATGATACTGACGGCTACGTCGGGAGACACTGGAAAAGCCGCTCTGGAAGCTTTTGCAGACGTTCCCGATACAGGGATCACGGTCTTTTATCCGGCCCTTGGGGTGTCCGATATACAAAAGCTTCAGATGCAGACCCAAAGCGGCGGCAACGTAAGAGTCTGCGGCATCGAAGGGAATTTCGACGACGCTCAGACCGGAGTCAAAAAGGCATTTGAAGGGGTCAGCGTAGACGGCGTCACTTTGGGAAGCGCCAATTCCATCAATATCGGAAGGCTCACCCCTCAAGTCGCATATTACTATTATGCCTACGCAAGAATGCTCAGGGACGGGAAACTTTCCTACGGCGAAGAGCTCAATTTCGTCGTCCCCACGGGCAACTTCGGAGACATACTGGCAGGCTGGCTTGCTAAGAAGATGGGACTTCCGGTGGGAAGGCTCCTTTGCGCATCCAACAAAAACAGGATACTTACGGATTTCCTTGAAACAGGCGTATACGACAGGAGAAGAGATTTCTATACCACCGATTCTCCTTCCATGGACATACTCATTTCCAGCAATCTGGAGAGGCTTCTTTTCTATGCCCTCGGCATGGACGACGAAAAGCTCAAAGGCATGATGAAAGAGCTTTCAGAGAAGGGTTTTTACAAAGCCGAAGACAGCGTAATGGGATATATAAAGGCGGATTTCGACTGCGCTTCTGCAGACGACGAAGAAGGAGCCCGAGGCATCAGGAAACTGTGGGAAGAAGACAGATATCTGATGGATACCCACACAGCAGTGGCATATGCCTGTGCTGAGCAGTTCAAAGGCTACGGGAAGACGGTCATACTGTCCACTGCAAGTCCGTACAAATTCGCACCGGCAGTGCTGAGAGCTCTCGGAGAGGATGTTCCTTCGGACTGCTTCGAAGCTATGGATAAGCTTGAGGCTCTCACGGGGGCAGTTCAGCCTGAAAGGTTGAAGGAACTCAAGAAAAAGACTGTGCTCCACAAAGACGTCATAAAGCCGGAAGATATCAATGAATATGTGAGGGAGGCTGCAAATGATCTGCGTTAGAGTACCTGCGACTACGGCCAACATAGGACCGGGCTTTGACTGCCTCGGTATGGCTCTTGGCCTTTACAACAGGATATATTTTCAGGAAAGCGGCACAGGCCTTCGCATCAACGGATGCGACATTATGTACGCAGGAGAAGACAACCTTGCTTACATAGGCTATCTCAAAACCCTTGCGAAATACGGCATCAAAGAGCCGGCAGGCCTTGAGATAGAGATAGTAGGCGAGATACCTATCTCAAGAGGACTGGGTTCTTCTGCCACCATGATAGTAGCGGGCATAATGGGGGCTGACAGGATACATTCTTTGGGTCTTTCCAAAGAGGATATACTCCTGATCGCCAATGAGATAGAAGGCCATCCGGACAACGTGGCTCCGGCTATCTATGGAGGCCTTACAGCGGCTATGGTAAAGGATTGGGGTCCTGTAGTCATGCAGTACGCCGTATCGAAAGACCTTCGTTTCACAGCCCTTGTGCCGGATTTTGAGACGTCGACTCACGAAGCGAGAGCCATACTTCCCGAGACCATAAAAAGAACTGACGGGGTTTATACGGCAGGCTGTCTGTCCATACTCCTCAAGGCTCTTGAAACGGGGGATGCAAAGGCACTTTCAGCAGCCCTTGACGACAGGCTCCATCAGCCTTACAGAAAGGCTCTCATCCCCGGATTCGACGAAATAAGGGAAAAAGCCATAAAGAACGGCGCTGCGGGTCTGGTCATTTCAGGTTCAGGCAGCACTCTCCTTGCCGTAGGCGGCGAAGAGGATTTCAAGGATAAGATGAAAGAGGATCTTAAAAATTTAAAAGGCGACTGGCAGGTCATGAACCTCGCTGTGGATCCGGAAGGAGCAAAGATCATTTAGAAGGTGATGTCTTATGGAAGGGAAAGAACTTAATAAACGATTCTGGGTTGCCATGCTGGTATTCGGCCTCATGGGCCAGGTGGCATGGGTGGTGGAAAACATGTACTTCAACGTGTTCATCTACAAAATGTTCCACGCATCGGCGGCAGATATCTCCGCCATGGTAATGGCCAGTGCGGTAATGGCTGCGCTCACCACCCTCATCATGGGAGCTGTCTCAGATAAGGTCGGAAAGAGAAAGGCCTTCATGAGCGTCGGCTACATCATCTGGGGACTGTCCATCATCACGTTCGCATATATAAAGAGCATATTCATGACCATAGTCATGGACTGCATCATGACTTTCTTCGGATCCACTGCCAACGATGCTGCATACAATGCATGGCTCACCGACAGGGGAGATACGGGGAACAGAGGAAAGATAGAAGGGATCAATTCCATGATGCCTCTTGTGTCCATACTCATAGTCTTCGGCGGATTCATGAGTTTCAACCTGGACGAACACTCCTCCTGGGTGACGATCTATTACATCATAGGCGCTGCCACGACTCTCATCGGCATAGCCGGTGCTTTCCTCATCGAGGACGCTCCGGATCTTAAGAAAACAGAAGACTCTCTTGGCGATACTCTTCTCTACAGCTTCAGGCCTTCCGTATTCAAAGAAAATAGGCTGCTCTACTTCATATTGGTGGAGTTCGCTATGTTCGGCATATCCATACAGGTCTTCATGCCCTACCTCATCATTTATTACGAAAAGACCCTGGGCATGAGCAATTACGTGCTCATCATGGCGCCGGCCATACTGGCTGCTGCGGTGGTCACGGCCTTTTACGGCAAGGTCTACGACAAGAACGGATTCAAGGTCAGCATCAAGCTTCCACTTGTCATGTTGGCCGCAGGTTATCTGCTCCTCTATGCCACAAAGTCCATGGTTCCTGTATTCATAGGTTCCCTCCTCATGATGTCGGGATACCTTACGGGCATGTCCGTGTTCGGAGCTAAAATAAGGGATCTGATCCCGGAGAATAAGTCGGGAAGATTCCAGGGCGTCCGCATCATAGGCCAGGTATTCATCCCGGGCCTCATAGGCCCCGCCATAGGAGCTGCGGTCCTCAAAGACGCCGAACTCATATATAACGATGACGGAACGACTTCGTTCCTTCCGGACAAGAGCATATGGGTAGCGGCACTTCTTGTTCTCATACTACTCGCTGCAGTCATCTGGGGCAGAGAGAGAAGAAAGAAACTCGGGCAAAATGTGAAATAAAGGCATGGTTTTCCACTTTAAGAAGATTTGTGATACAATGAATTGAATAAATATATCAAAACAGGTGCTGAAAATGGAAGAAAGCAAACGTCTTAAATTTTTATACAAGCTCATAAGAGGCATAGGACTTCCCATAGTCTGCTCTTTGTATAACTACAGGTACGAGAGCTTAAAGGACGTCGAAGGTCCTTATCTGCTTTTGGCAAACCACACAACGGATTTCGATTCCGCTTTCCTGGGCATAGCATCACCCAGGCAGACGTATTTTGTCGCCACCGAAAATATAACCAGATTCAAATTCTGGGGCAAGATCCTCATGTACGTCTTCGATCCCATCATCCACTACAAGGGCATGCACGGTATAAGGACGACGAGGCAAATGCTCAGGAAACTCAGAAAAGGTCTTTGCGTTGCCATGTTCC
>JAFZSM010000006.1 GCA_017619385.1 Bacillota bacterium | reverse complement strand
TTACAAGCTGCTTACCGGACTGTGCGAGAGGCTCGATTACAGGAAGGATGTCCTGAATGTTGGAGATCTTCTTATCTGTGATGAGGATGTAAGGTTCCTGCATAACGTTCTCCATCTTTTCTGTATCGGAGATCATGTATGCGCTTACATATCCTCTGTCGAACTGCATACCTTCTACGACCTCGAGCGTCGTGTTCATGGACTTGGAGTCTTCTACGGTGATAACGCCGGAGGTTCCGACCTTGTCCATAGCCTGTGCGATGAGTCCGCCTATCTCTTCGTCTCCGCAGGATACGATAGCTACCTAGCGGATAGCTTCCGTGCCCTGTACGGGTGTTGCGATCTTCTTGAGTTCTGCAACTGCTACGTCAACAGCACCCTGGATTCCTCTTTTCAGGACCATGGGGTTGGCGCCTGCTGCAACGTTCTTGAATCCTTCGTGGATGATCGCCTGAGCGAGGAGCGTTGCTGTGGTCGTGCCGTCTCCGGCGACGTCATTGGTCTTGGAAGCGACTTCCTTGACGAGCTGAGCGCCCATGTTTTCGAATCCGTCTTCAAGCTCGATTTCCTTTGCGATGGTCACACCGTCGTTGGTGATGAGCGGAGAACCGTACTGCTTTGCTATAACAACGTTTCTTCCTTTAGGTCCCAGTGTGATCTTTACTGTGTTAGCGAGCTGGTCTACGCCGCTCTGAAGTTTTCTTCTTGCGCTTTCGCCAAAATCGATTTCTTTTGCTGCCATGATCTCACCTCTACCTTACTATTGCCAGAATATCCTTGACTTCTGCCAGCAGACAATCCTTGCCGTCAACACTGATGGCTTCGCCTGCATATTTTGAATAGATAACTCTGTCGCCGACCTTGAGTTCTTCGGGAACTTCGGGTCCTACTGCTACTACTGTTGCCATGGTGCTCTCTTCCTTTGCAGATGCTGCAAGGAGAAGCCCGCTTGCTGTCTTTTCTACGGCCTCATCCTTCTTGAGAAGGACGCGGTTTCCCATAGGTACGATGGTCATAATATTTCCTCCCTTTTATTGATCACGGCCCTGTATAGGCCAAATCATCATTTTAAACGCAACGAGTATTATAACACAGGTCTGCGTCAAATTCCACATGTTTCCTAATTGTTAGCACTCTTTTTTAATGAGTGCTAAACACTACGTATAATATAATCCTCTGCCGGCAAAGTGTCAACAGAGGATGGCAAATACATTGTATATATTATTTTTTTTAGTATTTCGGCGTTGCTTTCACGTAGCCTCTGATCTCGACTTCTACGCCCAGCACATTGAAAGCCGTCATGTGCGCCACCGCACCGGAGATCCTTTTTTGCAGAGATTCAGCGGCTTTTCTCATCTTGGTACCTCTTTCCGCATTTATTATGGCCCTTATATACATACCATCGTTTCCGTTGATGCTGGTTGCAAAAATAAGTTCACCGCAGCCCGGAGTGATGGAAACTTCATGTTCCACGATCTGCCCTATTATCTTATCCGATATCTCGTAGGAACCGAGATAACTGTAGGTGGGCCTTATGACGGTCTTGGTCTGGTTTTCTTTTTTTCTGAAAGAACGCTTCGGGTCTATGAGGTATCCCGAAAACTGTTTTTTTACCTGAAGAGTCGGCGCAGGTATGGTATGCATGCCCGACTGGTGCCTGCGCTTTGAGGCCAATTCTCTTTCCTTTTCCGTGGTGACGTCCTCTATGTGAATGATCTCGTCGGGCTCAGGAAGGGAGAGCCTCTCGGCTATGATGTTTATCATCTCGTCAGACGTACCGAGTATGAGGATGTGCGAAGGTTTGAGCTTTTCTATGGCAAGCATGACCTCTCGGGCATTCTCTTCTTTTTGGAACACTGCGGTCCTGACTGCGCCTATCCTCGTGCTCTGTTTTTTTGCGGATTCACCGGCCACTATCCTACCTCCCGCAATCAAAAGCCCGTCATCGATGATGGCGTCAACTCCGAGCCTTTTGGAAAGCTCCGTAGCGACATAGCTTTTTCCTGTGCCGCTCTTTCCTGATAATCCCGTAATGTTCATATATTTATTATATCATCAATCAAAAGACAAAAAAAGAAGCACGGTCCAATGGACCGCGCTCCATGCATTTTGTTTCTAGTTCGATTATGCTTCTACGGGTGCGTCAACCGGGCAGTTCTCTGCACATGTTCCGCAATCTACGCAAGCGTCTGCGTCGATAACGAAGATGCCATCAGCCTCTGTGATAGCCTCTACCGGGCAGTTCTCTGCGCATGTTCCGCAAGCTACGCACGCATCTGTAATCTTATATGCCATTTTCTACTCCTCCTTTAAATTGATCAATTAGGACAGTTTGAATTATACTATGCACCTGTCAAGTTAACAAGGGATTTTTTTACACCATTAGCTCCATCTTATTGTGATAATATACAAAAATACGCAAATCTATTCCCTTAAAATTGTGCAAATAGTGTAGTATTGTGCATTCACTCCTCCTGGAGCTCCATCCACTGAAAGTATACTTCCTCCAGATCAGTCTTGACCGCCTCGAGCTCTTGGGACACTTTTCTCGCTTTTGCAGGGTCTGAGAACACCACGGGAAGGCATAGCTGATTCTCAAGATCTTTCTTTTTGGTCTCAAGTTCGCCAAGCTGCGCTTCGACGTCGGCAAGTTTTCTTTCGGCCCTCCTTCTTTCGGTCTCGGCTTTCTTCTTTGCAAGTCTTTCTTCCTGGGAACCTTTGACGAATCCCGTATCTCCGATCTCCTTTTCGCTGCTTTGGATACCTGTAAAAGCTTCCTCGCCTGTTCCTATCTCTATGACTCTGGTAGACACTTTGTCTATTAAGTATCTGTCGTGGGACACTATGATCTCGGTGCCCGGGAATGCAAGCAGAGCGTCTTCGAACACTTCTTTTGACGTTATATCAAGGTGGTTGGTAGGTTCGTCAAGGACCAGCACATTGGCCCCGGACATCATGAGTTTCAAAAGCGACAGCCTTGCTTTTTCTCCGCCTGCCAAGGACCCGACCTTCTTGAAAACGTCGTCTCCTCTGAAACACATGGCGCCGAGCATCTTGCGTAGATCTGTCTGATTGTACCTGCTCTCGACGCTGACGTATTCGTCAGGGCCTATGAGTATGCCTCTGCAATTGTACATCTCCTCGAGAACTGTGTTTTCCGGATCCAGGTTTTCCTGCTGCTGGTCATAATATGCAGGGACTACGTTGGTCCCGAGCTTAATGCGGCCTTCGGTGGGTCTCAGCTGTCCCATGAGCATGCGAAGGAGAGTGGTCTTTCCAGCGCCGTTGGGTCCGGTAATGCACACCCTCTCCCCTTTTTTGATCATAGCATTGAAATCCTTTATGAGGGGCTTATCCAAGGCGTCGTCATAAGCAAAAGACAGATCTTCTATGAACATCACGTCGTTGCCGGTCTGAAGATTTTGCTTGAAACTGAGACGTATCTCGTCCTTAAGGATCACGGGACGCTCGAGCCTTTCCACATGAGCCAGGCGCTTTTCCCTGCTCTGTGCTCTTTTAATGAGCTTTTCGGTGCCTCTTCCGTACCAGCGGGCTATCAGTTCTTCCTCGTGCCTGATCTCCTCTGCCTGCTGCTCATAATGCTTGAGGGCTTCCTGATAGAGTATCTCTTTTCTTTCCTTGTACTGGCTGTAGTT